>JAHBUW010000002.1:300000-415570 GCA_019637875.1 Pseudobdellovibrionaceae bacterium
AATCCGAAAGTCTCGGTTCAGTCTTACCTGGACTTCAAAAAGAAGAGCGTCGGGACCCGCATGGTCATGAACGGCGAGTACGAACTGTACGAGCAAGTTTACGAGAAAGAAAAAGTCCAATTGTATTCGGTCGGCAGCTCGATGGGCACCACTGAAAAACTGAAAGTCCGTTTGATGGGTCGCGTGCGCGGTTGCGCTCCGAAGACCGACAAACAGGCGTGCGGACAAGCGGCTTTCGAACAAGAAGCTCGCGGATTGGTGCGCTAATATGAAATCCCTCTCGAAGATCCTCACACTGGCAACCGCGCTGACTTTGGTCGGCGCGCACGCCTTCGCAAATCCCGACTTAGTTAAGACCTTCAAGAGCCTCGAAACAAAAAGCAAAGGCCCCTTCGGCCTGAACATGCTGCAGGGCTCGCGCTCAAAGATCGGCGTCCTCAACGGGTCGCCGAGCGGCAGCTTCCAGTTCCAAGCCGCTTACCGCAATGAAATCGCGCAAAAGCTGGCGGACACTCACAAGTTCTACGTCGGCAACCTGTTCACCACCAACTATTACGAGCTGATGGGCGAATACGTTTACGGCAACCGCGATTCGAGCCATGACCTGAATCACCAAGGTATGGCCAACATCGCTTCGCAAATCATGCCCAAGGCCGAGATCATCGTTCAGCACTGGGTACTCGAAAAGCACTACGTGCACGCAAATCAGAACTCGCCCCTCGCTCGCGGCTTCCGCGTTCGCGGAATCAGCGGATCGGAATTCGAAGTCGAGTACGCACGTTACTTCCTGAATTTCTTCCTGACCGGCGTGCAAACCGATCAACAGTACCTGACCGCTTCGCTCCTCGCGAAAGGCAGCCCGGTCGCCGCTTCGAATTCGCTCGAGCGCGCGCGCAATCTGATCGCCCAACAGTACGATCAGTCCGTGCTTTCGCGCGGCGAGAAAGACCCGCTCACGCGTCGTCTTTACGCGCTTCGTAACGCGATCCATAATCAACTTTCGCAGTCGGTGATCGGACAGATCGACGCTTTCGTGCGCGACTACCCCCAGTACCGCAATGATTCGACCATCACCGAAATCCGCTCGATTCTGGTGGCCTACTACGCCGTCAGCGCGAAGCGCGTGGCGGAAGCCGCTCAGAAAATCGGCGCGGCGAATATCGTGGCCGTCGCGAATCAGCTGCAAGCCGGTGGCAACATGGCGGGCTTCGTTCAGCTGAGCCAACTGGTCGCGGATCTGCGGACCCAACTGACGACTCCCGGCGCGATCGCTTGGGAAAAGAAAACCGAAACTCTGTTGGTTCTGAACGCGGCATCGCAGTACTTGAACAAAGAGCTGAACGTCTTGAAGTCGGTTTCCGGCAAAGAGGCCTTCCAGGTCGTCGTCAACTTGATCTACTCGGAAGGGTTTTTGATCAAAGACAACTGGGAGTACTTCGCCGGTGAAATCGCAAACTCGGCGGACGCTTCGGCGGCCGGCGCGCAAATGCCCGACATCATCGGTATTGCGAGCGATACGCTGACGCAGGCGTTTTCGCCCGCGTTGGATCAGTGGCTGATCGTTGAACCGAAAATGCAATACTTTATCGATAACACCATCAAGTCGTCGTCTTTGAACACGGCTTCACTCTTGACTGAAAAGATCAAAAGGTAGGACGCAATGAAACTCGTTCTGAAAAAACTCTCTCTTATCGTGTCGGTGGCGACCCTCGCGACTCTGGCAATGACCGGTACCGCTTACGCGGCCGCGAAAGTCATGAATCCCGGCGAAGCCACGGGACAACTGGTTTACTTGTCGGCGGACGACGTCTTGAAAGAGTCGCCCAAATATAAGTCCCTGAACCCCCTCTCGATCCCCGTTTTCGGTGAGATGCCGCTGGATATGTCGGTCGTCGCGGGCGCGATCACGCTGAAACAACAGAACCTGCTTTCGCACGTTCAGTTGAAGTCACGCGCACGCCACACGCCGAATTTGGACATATCGGGCCTCGAGGGCGGAATCGAAAACGCCATGTTCAAAAACTTCCCCGACGGTTCGTGGATCCGCATGGTTCTGGGCGCCGACGGTTCGATCAAAATCGAAGCTTCGAACGAAGCGGCGGCGACCGCGGCTTACAATAAGAAAAAGACCGCGAAGGTGAATCTGGAAGCGGACGTGCAGACCAGCACGATCTTCCGCACGGAAGAGTTGGGTTCGCCCGATTTCGTCCGCGTTGGTTCCAAAGCGGCGAACTACGCCGAACTCGCGAAAGTCTTGAACACGGCTTCGCGCACCGTCGTGCGTCCCGGTTTCGGTATTCCGTTCTACTACTATGAAGAGTTCGTGAACGCGAACCCCAAGATCAAAGCGGCCATCGAAGCTTTGCTGCGTGATCCGCTCATGAAACGCGTCGCTAAGGTCGAGTATCGCGAAGCGAAGCTGAAAGCGATCCGCGATATGATGACTGCGACCGACGCGGTCATGAACGAAAAACTCGTCGACGAGTTGATCTCGCGCTTCGAACAAGTTCGCTCGAACAATCAACCCCGCAAAATGAAACTGCGCAGCTCGACCAACTCGGAAGATCTGCCCAACTTCAACGGCGCGGGTCTGTACACTTCCGAGTCGTACAAACCGGTCAACAAAGAGGGTAAAGAGAAAAAAGACGCGAAAAAACGCGAAAGCCTCAAAGAAGCCCTGCAAGTCGTTTGGGCGTCGGTGTGGAACCTTCGCGCTTATGACGAACGCGAGTTCTTCTCGATCCCCCACGCGCAGGTCCGTATGGGCATGCAGGTGAACCCCTCGTTCGCGAACGAAGGCGCAGATGGCGTCGTCGTCACCAAGAACATGGCGGCAGATCCCCGTTACCCCGGCTACGGCGTTTACATCGAAGCTCAACGCGGTGACGACCACAGCGTCGCGAATCCCGAACCCGGCGTGAAGCCCATGCGCGTCTTGGTGCTGGTCGACCAGAACGACAAACTGAACGTCGCGAAATACGACGTCAAAGTTCTGCAAACTTCGAACATCGGTGACGACAACAAAACGATCTTGCCCAACGACAATCCGATTCCCGTGATGACGACCGAGGAACTGAAGGACCTCGTGTACCAATCGCTGAAGGCGGAAGCACACTTCGGCCCGACCCTGGATCCGCAGAACAAAAACTTCTCGCTCGATCTGGAATTCAAAGTGGACGCGGAAGACACCGGCAAACGTCAGGTCTACTTGAAACAAGCACGTCCCTACATCGACTAAGAAAACGTCTTCTAAAACCAGACGAACGTGAAAGGCACCCTTCGGGGTGCCTTTTGTTTTTGCGGTCCATCGGCTAGTCGATAAGACCTTTTCCGGCACAACGCCCGGGCCAGGATTCCCTTGCCCATCTTGTGAGAGCGGACCCCGCTGATAAAATTGTAAGCACAACATTAAGCTCATGGAGGAGCCCGTGAACTCACCGTTCGCAGTCCAGGATGGACTGAAGTGCCTCTTATTGTCCGCGATCGCCGTCGGCGCGATCTCGGCCCTGCCCATGGTCGCCACGGCGGCCATGCCCACCAACCCCGTTTCTGATCCGCAGTTCACCCGCCTGCCGAACGGTCGCGATCTGACCTCGATTTCAGTTAAAGGGTCGCGCCTGTATCTCGCCAAGGGCACCGGCACCGCGTTCGGCGCGAGCGCGAAAGCGGCGTACGCGAAGCTGAAAGCCGACTCGCAGTCGAATCCCGATCACCGCGTGCAATGGGTGCTGATGGATCTCGATGCCCATCAGGTGGTGGACATGAGCCTCGCGCACAACCGCAAAATCTTCGGCGCTTCCTCATCGAAGCCGTTCGTGGGCGCCGCGCTTCTGGATAAGCAAGGGGGTGACCTGAGCTCCTCGCAACTTCAGCTGATGTCCGACATGATCGTCGTCTCTTCCAATACCGCTTGGACCAATTTGCAAACTCAAGCCGGTGGCGGAAATTCGACCAAGGGTCGCGAAGTTGTCCATACCTTCACCCAACGCATGGGTTACGAAAGAACGCGCGGCTTCCAAGGTTACTGGGGAACGCTGCACGGCAATGAATTGACGGCTCACGAGTCCGCGGAGTTCCTGCACGATACCTACAAAGGAAATTATCCCGGCGCCGAAACGCTGTGGAAGATCATGCACGCGTGCCGCACCGGTTCCAGCCGCGGCCGGAAATACATCCCTTCGAATATCTACGTCGGCGGCAAAACCGGCACCTACGACGGACCGACCGAGAACCCCGAAACCGGCAAGACGAAAAACCCCGACGGGTCCTCCTACCGCGTGGCCGTGCGCAATCATCTTCTGGTGTTCAACATTGGTGGACGGCAGTATGCGCTAACGATCCTCGCTGACACGGGTTCGGACGAGTCGGCCGCAGTGTTAGCGGGTGGATTGATCCGCGAATACCTCGGCGTGAAGTAGTCAGCGGACCTTGAGGACTTCGTATTCGAGCGTTCGATTGGCTTGATCGACGATGGCGAAGTCCCCGGTTTTTAGACCCACGAGGGCCTCTCCCAAGGGGCTTTTCGGGGTGAGAACCTGAATCGCCTGGCCTTCAAATTTAAGCACCATGCCCCCGCTCGCGGGCGTGATGAAGGCCAAGCTCTTTTTCCCATCCAGATCCAAATCCACGAGTGCGGTCGGCCCGATCGGCTTCTGGTCATCAAAATCTCGGACTTCCAAAAGTTTATAGGTCATCAGCGACTCTTCGACTTCGGCGACTCGTTTTCCTTGGGCCCCCGCTAGGTAAGAGGCTTCGAGCGCACGGGTATCGTATTCGTTCTCGGGTTGGCTTTCTTCACCCGTCGCCGCGGCATAGGTTTCGAGAGCCGCCGCCTTCAACGCGGCGATATCCTTTTCGAGTTGGGCGATGATCGCTTGTACGAGCTTTTTCTTGTCCATTTTCTCTCCGGGCCGACACTCAAGGAATACTCAAGGTCATGGTGGTGGCCATCCTTGCGATGATTTCCGAAAAAATATACGCTTTCCGTAAATGACTCACAAGCCCTCGATCCTCTGCCTGGATGACGACTCTCAATTTCAAGGAACGCTTCAGCGGACCTTGAACTCCCGTTTCGTCGTTCACTCGGCGACCCGAGTCGAAGAGGCGGAGTCTTGCCTGCGTGAGTCCAATATCGACGCCATTATTTTGGACTATTCTTTAGGCGCTCGCGACGGCCACGCGGTTTTGGATGACTTGCGTCGCCAGAACTGGCGGCAACCGGTCATCGTTGTTTCGGGGGTCATCAACCTCGAAATGACCTTGGGATTTCTGAAACGCCGGGTTTTTGGCTTCCTGGAAAAGCCTTTCGCACTTGCCGAGCTGGAATCGCTTCTTCTCGAAGCGACCGGCACATCGAGTTCCACAGCCGACGAGGATTTCGAAATTCATGTCCCGACCCGCAAGGTGACCTGCCAAGGGCAACAGGTGTCGCTCACGCCCACCGAGTTCGAGATTCTGGATTTTTTCTTAAAACACCAAGGCGAACAGATTTCCCGCGACGATATCCGCCGACACCTTTGGGGTGAGAGTAAGGTCAGCCGTCATACCTTCGATACCCACCTCCTGAACTTGAAACGCAAGCTTCCGCTGTTTGCGCGCCGGTTGGTTTCGGTCTACGGTACCGGCTACTTCTATGACCGATCGGAAAACTGACTGGTTCCCGCTGCTTTGCTCGGGGATCTTCGCCACGCTCTGCATCTACTACGCCGCGACGGACACCCAGCGCGCCCTTCCCGCCATGCAGGAAACCTATTTCTATCTGAAGTGGGCCTGCGCGATTCTCGGCTTCGGTTTCTGCGGATATTTCTATTTTTTTGAAAGCAACGACTTCGCACTGGGTCTGCTCATGGTGATGTTCGCGGTCTACACGGTTTCGCATATGTGGCTGATGCCGCTTTACGAAAACGCTTTTCTGCAAACCGCCATTGCCAGCAGCTTCTTCAACATGCGAAGGCGTTGGATCTTTCCCGTGGTCTTCGGCGCGTGTTTGGCCGCGATGATTTATACATATCACCTGCAGGACCTTTGGGGTTGGCGGATTCCTGAAGCCACGCGGAAAGATTGGATCGCCTCGATCGTCATTTTCTTCCTGGCGGCTTGGTTCATTCAGCTTTTCGCTTTAGGCACCTACCGTCGTGAACAGGAGCGCCTCTCGCGTTTCAGCATCATCGGAGCCGAGGCCACGCGCCTGATTCACGACATCAAAGGCTTATTGTCATCGCCGCTCCTGATCGTCGACTCGTTACGCAGCGGCCGCAAGATCAGCAACGAAGAGTTCGAATCGCAAATGGTCTATCTCGCACGGGACATGGAAAATGTGCGCGAAATGATCAAATCCATTCATCGCTTGGTTCGTATTGAAGAGGTCGAAAGCGAGGTCGACATTGCGGAGGCCGCGCGCAGCTCGGCGAGGCTTTTAGAGCGACGGATGCAACATGTGCGCATCCAAATGCCCGAAGCACGCAAGATCGTCACCAGCGGAGACCGACTGCACTCGGTGTTCTTCAACCTGTTCCTCAACTCTCTCGAGGCTTTTGAAGACTCCAAAGTGAAAGACGCCCGAATCGATATGCATTGGGAAGGCAACATCCTTTACTTCGTCGATAATGCCGGCGGCTTGGACAACCGCCGAGCCCAAAAAGCACATGGTTCGGGCCTTGGCCTCGCCCTCGCCAAAGCGGATTTGGCGAAAATGGGAGCCCGTCTCTCGCTCGCCTCGTCCGCGACGTCGACCACGATCCGCATCCGCTTTTCAAAGCTGCGGACGAACAAAGAAAAACCTGTAGTTTAGCAGAGTTATGGGAATTCTGCCCCCTGACCTCGGGGTCCAGACCCGTTGTAATTTACATATGTAAATGCTAACTTGCAAGCATGCAAAAGCCCCCCGCATCCGCGACGTCCCCCATCTCCGCTACCGCCGTCCAAGCGAAGTTGAAAATCCTCGCGGACGCCGCGAAGTACGACGCCTCTTGCTCGAGCTCCGGCACTCAACGCGCTCGCGATCCCCAAGGGATGGGGAACGTGGAGGGCATGGGGATTTGCCACAGCTACACACCCGACGGACGCTGCGTTTCGCTTCTCAAAATCTTGCTTACGAACTTTTGTATCTACGACTGCAAGTTCTGTATCAATCGTGTCTCGAGCGATACGCCGCGCGCGAAATTCACGCCCGCCGAAGTCGTTTGGCTCACCTTGGAATTTTACCGACGGAACTACATCGAAGGTCTATTTCTAAGCTCTGGAATCATCGATAGTCCCGATTCCACGATGGAGTTATTGATCGAAGTCGCGCGTCGACTACGCGAAGATCACAAATTCGGCGGCTATATTCATTTGAAGGTCGTGGCGGGCGCGTCGCAAGAGCTCGCGCAAAAGGCCGGTCGATGGGCCGACCGCCTTAGCGCGAATATCGAAATGCCCGTGCAGGCTGACTTGAATGTTCTCGCGCCGGCGAAAACGATCGCCGCCGCCGAAAAAACAATGGACCAAATTCAAGATCGCCTGGATGAAGCGAAAGAGGATCTACGCAAATTTAAATCCGCCGAGAAGTTCGCTCCCGCCGGACAAACCACCCAAATGATCGTGGGCGCCACCGAAAGCACGGACGCCACGATCCTCAACACCTCGGCCAAGCTTTATGACGAATACAAGCTGAAGCGGGTTTATTACTCCGCTTACAGTCCCATCCCCCATGCGGACGCGCTTCTTCCCGTCGAGCGGCCGTCTTTAATTCGGGAAAACCGTCTTTACCAAGCGGACTGGCTCGTGCGTTTTTATGAATTCAAATCCGATGAGCTGACGACGAACGAACAACCGAATCTCGCTTTGGACATCGATCCCAAAAGCAATTGGGCCTTGCGCAACCGTCCTTTCTTTCCCGTCGACGTGAACCAAGCATCGCGCGAAGAACTTCTACGCGTTCCCGGCTTCGGAGTTAAAAACGTCGAGCGCATCCTCCTGGCTCGCAAATACCGACGCTTACGCACGGAAGACCTCCGTAAACTGCGCATCGCGTGGAATCGGGCGCGTTTCTTCGTCAAAACCGCCGACCACAATCCTGATGCGCTGTTGATCGATACGCAGCACCTTGAGTCCCGCCTTAAGCCGCAAGCGGAACAACTGGCGCTCTTCGACCTACGCGAGGTCCCTTTAAAGGATGGCGCTTGATCCTCGCGAATTTCGATCCGCATTTTGAGAGTTGGCGCGAAGAAGCGCGGCGACTTTTGCGCGAGGGCATATCCCCCGAGCGAATCATCTGGTCCTCGGCAGACCAAGCCTTAAGCCTTTTCACCATGGAGCAAAATCGAGGATCGGTCGCGGTTGCGCTCACGCCCCGGGTGTCCGCGGATTTTTTGGCGAATGCGCGTCTCGTTTCGATGGCTCGTGACGACGAGCGCTGGTCCCTTCTTTACCGCTTGCTGTACCGCATGGCTTGCGGACATCCGGAGCTCATGAATGACGTCGTGGACGACGACGTCATCGCATTCCATCACCTTCTCAAGTCCGTGAAACGTGACCTTCATAAAATGCACGCTTTCGTTCGCTTCAAAGAAGTCCACTGGGAAGGGATCACCCGCTACGTCGCCTGGCATCGGTCCGAGCACCCCTGCTTGCGGGAAGGCGCGGAATTTTTCAAACGTCGCTTCGGTGACAAGCCTTGGTCTATTTTCACTCCGGACGAGTCCGCCCACTGGGACTTACGCGAACTCACGTTCGCATCCGGAATCCCCCAGCACGAATTCCAAGTCACCGATGACTTCGACGAGCTCTGGAAATCTTATTACGCTTCGATTTTCAACCCCGCCCGCATCAAAATCAAAGCCATGAAAGCCGAAATGGCGCCGAAGTACTGGGGCACTTTGCCCGAGGTCGATCTCATTCGAGAGCTGGTACGGGAAGCGCCGGCACGTTTGCATCGCATGGCCGAACGTCAAAATGTGCGCGCCGAACCTCCGCCCGCAAGCAGCCTGACGGAATTGCGTCAATCCGCCCTGTCTTGCAAGGCTTGCCCCATCGCCGCCCACGCCACGCAAACCGTTTTCGGTGAAGGACCCTCTCCCGCGCGATTGATGATTGTGGGTGAACAACCTGGCGATCAGGAAGATCGTCAAGGCCGTGTTTTCACCGGACCTGCCGGCGAGATCTTGAACGAAGCGCTGCGAGCTGCGGGTGTTGATCGCACGGAAGTTTACGTGACGAATGCCGTGAAACATTTCAAGTGGCGCCCGGGAACGACCGCCCGGGAAGGGGGCGGAAAAGCGCGCGTTCACCAAAAGCCTTCCGGAACCGAAATGCACGCGTGCCGCCCTTGGCTCGAAGCCGAGATCGCGCTCGTTAAACCCGACGTTATTCTCGCCTTGGGCGCAACCGCGGCCACAAGCGTGTTGGGAAGGCTACCGAAGCTCGGCTCCGAGCGGGGACGGGTGATTCAGGAAAATACGCTCGCGCCACGGATCGTCCTCTCGTGGCATCCCGCCGCGATTCTACGAAGCTCCTCGCCCGAAGAAGAACACCGACGAAAAGCGGAACTTGCGGCGGATCTCGCGTTGGCTTCCCGTATTTCCCAAACTGAGTTCAATTAACACGGCTTAGCCTGCGACCATCTTCTTGAAAATCTGCTCGAGGGCAGAGTCGATATCCTGGGCGCGCCCCATGTGTACCGGCGACATTTGCACGCTCGAACTGCGGGGCGCGACCAGCCAGTGGAAACGCTCCCCGCGCGAAAGCTTGCCCAGATCACCCGCGGCCGCGCCGCCCGCGCAGATTTTCGGAATCGCCTCCAGAATCGCGCGGATCGGTTCGAGGTCCACGTCCGCCGCCAACGCGCGGACTTTGTCCTCACTCATTTCGATGCGGCATTTCAAAACACCCAACTTGGCCGACGAAATCAATACGCCCACATTGACGAATTCGCCACGGTCCACACGGGGAACCACCCGAATCACGGCGTAGTCGTAGGTATTAAGAACCTGCACGTTCCGCCTCCTGCACAAAAACCGAAGAGTTCGCCAACCGATCCACGAAGTATTTGCGATAAGCCTCGCGGTGGGCCGCCGCATTGGTGAAAGGCGCCTCGGTCCCAAGCCAGTCATCTGGAATCAAATTCACCACCCGTTCCACGACGGCCGGGGTAATTTTATTCTTCATTTCGATGTCGGCTTCCTTCAGAGACTTCGCGAAGGAAAGAAGAACGTGGTCTTTGATCAGCGGAAAAGCGCTATCGCTCTTTGGTTGGCCACTACCCCATGAGTAATGGAAATACAGGGCTGCACCATGATCGATCAGACGCAATTTTTTGTGCCAGACCAGCATGTTCGCATTGCGCGCGGTCCGATCGACATTTGTGATGAACGCGTCGAACCACACGATCTTCGACGCAAGAAGAGAATCCACCGGCTGCGAGATCGGATCGAATGTGACCGAGCCCGGCAGGTAATCCAACGCCAGATTCAGACCGCCACTGGCGCGGATCAAAGTCTGAATTTCCGGATCGGGCTCGCTACGCGCAAGTTCGGGATCCAGTTCGGCGAAAACGATTTCAGGAATATCGAAACCCGCCGCACGCGCGAGTTCTCCCGCAATCAGCTCGGCGATAAGAACTTTCGTTCCCTGACCCGCACCCCGAAACTTCAAAACGTACAGGCCTTGATCGTCGCCTTCGACAATCGCCGGCAAAGATCCACCTTCACGAAGTGGCGTGATGTAACGATCAACATGAATCGTGCGTAATCCCATGACGGCCATCTTAACGACTTCCGCGCCGGACGCACAGGTTTTTAATCAAGCTCGCTTAAGGGACGACCAAAACCGGCTTTGTTCCCGAGCGCACCAGTTTTCCGGTCACCCGTCCAAAACTGGATTTCGGCTTCCTTCGAGGAGCGATGGCGATCAAATCACTGCGTTGTGCTTGTCGACGGATTCCCGCCGCCACCCCGCCCCGCGACAGCCCAACCCGCAGCTGCGGGTGCCGACGACCGAAGGCCGTCATTTTGCGTTCCGCCTCGCCCGCCATTTTTTCTTCAAGCCGCTTCCAGGTCGGATAATCCAAAATCGGGAAGGGCTCGCCCACGATGTGGTGAGCTTCGACATGAGACTTGAAGTCCCGACGGAAATTTTCGACCAGCGAAAGGGCCCGATCGGTGCGGCGATCAAAATCCGTCGGCACCAGAATGCGACGGGGGCGCACGGCCTTTTCTCCCCGATGAATCCATACGGGGTACGGTGAAAGCGAAGCTAGCTTGTCGGCCACACTACCCAAGAAAAAGCTCGCCACGGGGCCCAAGCTCCGGTGACCAACCATAATGAGCGGCTTCTTCTGACTCCGCGCAACTTTAAGAATTTCGTCTTCCGCACGACCAAAGCGGATTTCGATTCGTGCGCCTATGCCGAGTCCGTAGGACTTACGTGCTTTTTCCCGCAACTTCGACGAGATTTTCGCGGTTTCCGTCTTGAGATCGTCGAAATGCTGGATGTCTTCATAAACAAGAACGTAAATCACCGGCACCTTCATGCCCGTGGCCAGTATCTTCGCCTGACGCACGACTGTCTTTGAATAAGGAGACAGGTCAACGCCCACCACGATGGAATGAGGTTTCGAAGTCGCACTCATTATTTGCCTCCCGAAGCGGGCTCATCCGCCTTCAACCGAATATGAAAGGTCTCTTCCTCGCCTTTAAGAATCGCTTTGATCTCGAGTTCTTCGATCTCGCCCAACGAGCGCTCCCCGCCACCCATTTCGAAATGAGTTCCCTTGCGGTCCACCACGATCATTTCGCCGGGATAGGGTTTCAACCGGCGAACCGTGAGTTTCAGTGTGGCGGGGTCGATTTTTGCCTCTTCTCGCCCCACCACAAAAATCCGCCAAGGTTTTCCCCGCGAAAGGCGTACGCTCAGCATTTCGCCGTCCGCGCGCCAGGTCGCCGTTTCTTTCCAAGTTCGCTCCAGTTCGGAAGCTCCGGAATTCAAGCTCCCGCAGAGTAAGAACAAGACCAAAAATTTCACTCACGACTCCTTAATGCTTCAGACGTGTTTCCAGAAGCTCCGCCAAGGCCTTATAAGCGTCCGTCTCGGTGAAGATGCCGACGACCTTTCCGTTATCCACGATGATCGCACAGCCATATTTCTTTTCCGCCATGTGGGCGACCACTTCACTCAAAGGGGTTGTCGGCGCGGTGAAATACGGATCGGGTGTGTAGGCTTCTTCGACCTTCAAAGTTTTCGGATCGACGTCATTGAACTGCAGAACCAAATTAACGTCACGGTCCGAAAGAAGTCCGACGAGTTTACCTCCATCCAGAACGGGAAGATGACGCGCGCGCAGCGTCTTCATCATCTCTTGCGCCTGGGCGATCGTCTGGTCGAAGCCAATCGATTTGGGAACGTAAGTCATATATTTCTGCACCGCGGGAATGGCCTTCATGGATATCTCCTTTTGTCGTCAGTGCCATCGCAAGAACGACGCCACTCCCAAGACGCACAGGTTTCAGAACACGCGAAACGTGTGACAAAATGTCTCGACTCTTCGATTCACGGCGATCCGAATTGTCCCACGACCGATCAGCGTTTTTTACGCACGACTTTCTTCTTTTTTCGTTTCTTTTTTTTTGCGGTCTTCTTCCTCGAGGACAGCGGAACTTTACCGAATCTTGCGTCGCGCGCGATCACGTAGTCCACGATGGTCAACGCATCGGACTCGAAGGTCGGGGCCTCTTCGGGCAAACAAAGCCAAGAGGGCGTTCCTTCTTTTCCCGAGTCGAACATCTCGATCGGCCTCAGGGCGGGGAATTCGGCCCGGATCTCGGAGTTGGCTTCGGAACTCACGATCACCCATAAGCCGTTGTCACGCGGGGACTTTTCACGTTGACGAGTGATCAGGACGATCTTTTCACCGACGTAAATCGCGTGACAGCCGAACATCGGGTTCACGCGAATCTCGCGCGCAATCTTGGAATCCAACAATGTTTCCAGAACAAAGGAATGGGCGACGGGAACTTTAGCCATGGAATCCTCGGATCAACGAAATGTCAGGCGCATGCCGTAGCTATCGACATCCGCATTCGGGCCACGACCGCCGCTGACGCTATCAAGATGGACCGGCTGAGTTTTCAAGTCATAGGAAATCACGCGCACGAAAGTATCATGAAAGGCTTCGGGATCTCGCGAGGGCACCATGAAAATATGAGCGTGCGTGTCGCGCACCGCGCTTCCTTGGAAATTGCGAACTACGACGGCTGGTCGAACCAGAATCTTCGCGGGTTTGCCTTGATAGGTCGCCGCACATTCCAGATTCGGCCGCGGCTGACGATAAAAGCAGTAGAACCATTCTTCTTCGCGACCTCGAATATCGAAGACTCCGATCTCGAGTGGCACCGTAGTCGCGCAAACGGATTCAGTTTCGTCCTGGCGCAAATGATCGACCTGAATCGACACCTTTTGCGTGTCCATCGCCACGAACTCTTTTACGTGCGTGCAATCATAGCCGTAGGCTTTCACCACGAAGGAGAAAAGAAGGATCCACATGCGGTTAGCATCGACGGGGATTGCCAGAATTCCAATCCCAGAAACGAAAAAACCACCTTGCGGTGGTTTAATTCTCCATCTTGAAAAAAGATGGCTCAGGAGGAGGGACTCGAACCCCCGACCAAGCGGTTAACAGCCGCTTGCTCTACCGACTGAGCTACTCCTGAACGTGAGGCTGAAATTAGTGAGATGCCGGGTTCTTGTCAACCGGCTGCGTCTCGCCTGCGCTCTTCTCAGGCACAGATGCCGTATCCCGTATCACCTTCGCGGTGATACCCGTTTCGGTCTTCGTGGTCGCGTGAGCCCCGGTCAATGGCTCGAAAGTGATTCGAGTGTGGTTCAAATGCTCGATCGCCAGCAGAACCCCCGCCAGCGAAGCGCACATCAGAAATAAGCGTAGAAACCAGAAACCGCGATGAACTTTAGACGAATAAGACATAGTGCTATTGGACGTTGAGGACACTCATCCGGCAAGTCCTAGCCCAGCGATTCAAGTTGCTGAAAACTATAAGCAGTGGTGAATATCTTGAAATTTCAATATCTTGATGCGTGAAGTCTAGTTCTCGCCGCACGAAGAATTAATCTGCTGAACGCGAAGAATTGAGCCTTGAAAAAGACGTGCGCGAACCCAGCTGGCTGTTCACGCGTTCCTTCGGTTTTCAGATTTTTCAGAGGAAAAATTGGCGCACCCGGATGGATTCGAACCACCGACCACTTGATTCGTAGTCAAGTACTCTATCCAGCTGAGCTACGGGTGCGCACGAGGAAGGGCGACCATATTGAGGATTCAGATGGAAATCAACATTTTGCCTTGAGCTGCCTTTTCGAAACGCAAAATGAACACAATTCGCGGGGGGATGCGGCAGGCGGCGACACCCAGGAGTGATGCGTGGATGGGCAAATTCTTGAGGAAGACCGCGACGATGGCTCCTTGCCAGGGCTAGAGGAACCGTGGCAAGTTCCAAGGAGCTGTTGTCTTTCAGATGACTCCCGCGGACAGGTGGGTGAGTGGCTGAAACCAAGCGTTTGCTAAACGCTCATACGCTCAAAAGGCGTATCGCGGGTTCAAATCCCGCTCTGTCCGCCAATTTTTCCTATTGAATCGAATCGCAGTTCGAAGTGTTGAGGTTCGTCGACACCTGGTACAGCACCACTGACGAGAGCTCTTGAGTCCCATCGACATAGTTTTTTTGAACTTGATAGTACGGTGCCGCCTTCAGGTAGCGGACTTCCCCCACCGCGCCATTGTACACATGGATGTCTTGGACGGACCCGATCGCGGTCAGCGTATTGTCCGAATTTTTCATCGCCGGCTTCAAAGTGAAAATGCGCAGAACATCTTCCGCCGGTTCGGGAAAGCGACACTTGCCTAAATCGACTCGCTGAGTGTTTTTAATGTCGCTCAAGAAGTTTCGATTCAGATTCTCGCAGTCCAAAGTCACCTCGACAGCTTTCGATTTCTGAACGTCTTGAATGACCCTCTTCGTGCCGACGATTTTTTCCTCGGTTTCATACCAGTAATCTTTCACGGAGACGACGTACCGGACGTCCTTCGCGAAAAGGAGGTTTTCCATCACGTACTCATGGAGTGGATTCGTATCGGTCACTTGCAAACAGTGACGGCGAATCTTCATGTTTACGGAAACGATTTTTCCCTCAGTTTTAGGGAGCGGAGAGCCGGTCTCGTCGACTACGGCACTAATGAGAGGCTGCGGAACCTCGTCCGCATCGACATTCGTGCCGCATGAAGTATTGAGCAGAGCGAAGACGATCAGAGCCGCCATGAGCAGTCGACGTTGCGTAATCAAGATGAACTCCCGGTTGAGCTTGATGGAATTGCAAAAACAAGCCCGAGGTTCACCAAAGAAACCATTGGGTTTTTCCGAATTGTGAAAGTCCAAAGAAAAGACCCTTAGGGAAAACTTCCCGCGCCCAATAGATCCGCAAACCCCCGCCAGGCCTCGGTTTTAAGTCACTTCTGTCGAAGGATCGGCCGACCGCGCAAGTTCGACGTCTCAAATCGACAAGCCGCGGAGTTCTAAAACTCAATCCTCATTTGCGTCCGCCACCGGGCTGCACTAATCGCCAAGTCAAATCGCGAACTCGCGATTCCACACAACGCAGAGAGGGATATATGAAACACCTGATACTGATGAGCGCGATCATTCTGTCGTCTTTCGCCGGCTTCGCGAATGACGGTGGCGTCGTCGCCATCAAAGTAAACGACATTCGTATGCGCGAGTACAAATACGAGGACGGAATTGAGAAAGAAGTCCGCCGCATCGTGAAACCCCAATTCAAAATCACGTTCAGCGGCGGCGAGGCCGCGAAGCTGCAAAAGATCCTGCCCTCTCAAGTTTCAGTCATCACATCCATGCAGCCCGAGATCGCCGATGCCTTCGCGAAGAGCTTCAAGACGTTGGGGATCTACTCGGACAAAACGCCGCAGGTGTCTTCGAAGATCGTAACCATCAATTGCGTGGACGCGGACCTCGAAAGCATTGGCGAAACCGGCAAAGTGAAATTGGTGAAGAAAGGCCAAAGCGAATGTTCGATCGAAATCGTCGGCGTCGATAACGGAACCGATGCGACCGACTACCTGGGCGACGTGCAACACTACGCCCCTTCTTGCCAACCTTAAGGTTTTGTACGGGACCAGCCGACCCTGGTCCCGGTTTCTGAATTCCTCTCGACGTCTCACATTTCCTTGGTTTAGCCTGACAGACAAGGCGCCCCATGAAACTGACCTGCGCTTATCGCGCCGACTCTCTTCCATTTCACGGACTTTGTTCTTCACGGGACTCGCCGTCCTTTGCCCTCTTCTTTTCTTCATTGATGCCACTTCCGCCGCCTGCTCCACGCCCAATGCGAATGCGGGGGCGCGCGAATATTTCACTTCGGAAAACCGCATGAAATACTGTGACGGCACGAACTGGGTGGACATGATGAGCGCCGGAACGCTCGGCGCCTGCTCGAACGCGGGACGCCTGGAATGGGATGCCGGTACTTCGTCTTACAAGTACTGCGCGGGCACGACGTGGATCCAGCTCGGCGGATCGACCGCCGATTTCGGCACTTGCTCCGGCAGTCCCGTCATTGAACACAACGATGTCCAGAAAGCGCTTGGTTTCTGCAACGGCGCGAACTGGCGGGCTCTGGCTCACAGCACGACCATCACTTGCCCCATCAATTCTGCGTCGCCAAGTACGAGATGAAGAATGTCAGCGGTGTCGCGACCTCTCAACCCGCCTTGGCGCCGTGGGTGAACATCAATCGGAACGACGCGCGGGCGCGCTGCGCGGCTCTGGGCGCGAATTACCGGCTGATTTCAAATGCCGAGTGGCAGGCCGTCGTACGCAATATCGCGTCAGTGGGGTGGAACTGGTCGAGCGGTTTCGTGGGGGTCGGCGCCCTCAATCGCGGTCATTCCGACGGAACTCCGGCGGCTGGCCTGGCCGCCAACGCGAGCGATAACAACGCCTGCAGCGGCACGGGCCAAACTTGTAGTTCGACCGTTTGGCACGCCCAGCGCCGCACGAACAAACTTTCGAACGGCCAAATCGTTTGGGACTTCGGCGCGAACGTTTCCGAATGGGTGTACGACGACTACGCTTCACTTGGCGTCAGCCCCGCCATCAGCGCGGCCTGGCGCGAGGCCTCCACACTGGGCGCCAATAACCGCATCCTTTTCGGCCCCATCAACACAAGCTGGGATTCGGACGAGGGGGTCGGCCAAAATTACGGAGGCAGCGGCGGAGGAGTCCAACGCGGCGGCGACTTCAACTACGAAATCGCCCGCGGAGTATTCGCGATGTGGCTCGATCTCACCATCTTTCTAGCGGACGAGTTCAGCGGCTTTCGTTGCATCCACAACCCGTAAGTTTCTTGCCTGTCCGCCCCCGCCGCGCTAATCACCGCTCATGCGCGCAACGCTCAAGCTCCGAATCGTTTATCAAGTTTGTCTGCTCGCTTTGATCGCGGCCGCTTCGGGCCTCGTAAGTCCGGACTTCACGCAGTCGAGCTGGGACATCGTTCTTTTCCTGACCCCCGTCGGTCTGCTCAAAAATTTCCTCGCGGCGAGTCCTGTCCTACGTTCATTCTACTTTGATCTGTCGCCCGGTCAGACCCCTCTCACGCTAGCGCAAACCGTCTTTCTGTCCGTACTTTACCCCCTGCTCGCCCTGAATGGGCTTTCGATTTTACGCGAAATCGGCCAGAGGAAGAATTGATTTATCTTTTCTTTTTCCTGCAATCGAATCTCCTGGAACTTCCCGTCTACCTCGCGCGCAAGCCCGCAGGCTGGAACTGGAAACGCTCTTTGCTTTTCATCACGGTACTGAACTCGGTCACCCACCCGTTGGTCTTCTTCGGTTTCATGAACTTGCCCCTTCCCTATCTCGCGAACATTTTGCTCGCCGAGGCCTTCGCGATCGTCGCGGAGGCGTTGGCCCTTCGTCGCTTCGCGGATCGCCGCTGGCGGGACGCACTTTGCACCAGCGCGTTCGCGAACCTCATTTCTTGGCAGCTTGCGCCCATGCTGACGTATTCATTCTTCCAACCGAGGTGACCCGTGACCGGCCCCGCCCTTCGTGAAATCCGTAACCATTTGAAGAAAGAAAAACCGTTGAAAGACGCGAAATTCCTGTCGCGTTATGTCGGTTCGGTCGGTCACGAAGACCGATCCTACGATGAGCAAAGCCGCTTAAAGTTCTTGGGCTACTCCATGCCGCAAGTGAACGCTTTCGCGAAATACGACTACAGCTTCACCAGCCTCGATCCGCAGGATCAACTGCGGATTTGGCTCGACCTCTATCACGGGTCGGATACTCACGATGAACTCAGCATCGCCCTGTCATGGATGTCGCGTCCGAAAAATATGCCGCTCCTCCTGAAGAATCCAAGAGAGCTTTTCCGGTTGCAAAATCGCGTCGACAACTGGGCGACCTCCGACAGCGTTTCGGATCTGGTCGCGGCGTATAGCGAGGTGAACCCGGCCGCGCACCTGAAGCAGCTACAGAAGTGGAATCGTTCGAAGAATCCGTGGGAGCGCAGACAGTCGCTCGTGGGTGCCTACTGCTACGCTCGCAAACGAAAGAAGCCGATCGCGGCATCGAAGGTCTTTCCGTTGATTGAAAATTTGATCGGTGATTCGCATTTCTTCGTACAGAAAGCGGTCGGCTGGGCCCTGCGCGAAGTCGAGCAGGTCGACCCCCAAGGTCAGCGGAAGTTTCTACGCCAACACCTGTACGATCTCAGCTCGGCGGCCTACACCACCGCGACCGAAAAATTTCCGGTCGCGGAAAAAAGCAAACTCAAAGCCCTACGGAAAGAAAAGCGACGGCGCTAATCGGAGTCAAGGGTTCTGAACTTCAATCGTCCAGCCGAGACCCGAACCGATTTTGTGTTGGGCCGCAAAGCTGCCTTGGTTCAGGGCCACCGACAAATCCAAAAGGCTGTTAATGTAGAGGAGCGGCTGCCCTTTCGGAACGGCCGCGAAAGTCGTCACGTAAGGCAGAGTGCCTTGGTACACGACCTTCTTCTTGTTCAGAATGCGCACTTTCAGTTTTTGCGGATTGGGAAAACGCGTGAGGAACTCTTTTTTCGAAATATTCGTCCACACGTTTCCGTAATTCACGTCGAGGATCGGAACTTGACCCTTCAGGACACCGCCCTCGAACGCGGTCTTCTGGTAATCCAAACGGACGATGTCACGGCCCAAAGGTTGACCGACGTCTTCGAACTTCGTGGTGCCCGCCGCCAGTTGCGCGCCAACGTACACATAGAGGTCACGACCGTGAAAGGTATAGGACTCTTCTGAGCCTTTGAGACGGCTTTTCGACTCGTCGATCACGCGCACTTCGGCAAACGGATCCATTTCCGAAATCAAAGTCAGATGTCCATTATCAGGCCCGACGTAGTATTTGCCCGACTTCGATTTAGCGACGATCGACTTACGCTCCGAACCCACGCCCGGATCCACAACGGTCACAAAGACCGTACCGTCCGCCCAATAAGGCGCGGTTTGTTTCATGCGGTAAGCGGCTTGCCAGATATCGAACGGCGGCACTTCATGGGTGATATCCGAAATCAAAAGGTCGGGCGCGACCTGATAAGCGACCCCACGCATTTCACTGACGGCTCCGTCTTTCAAACCGAAGTCGGTCATCAGGACGAGAGCCTGGCGCGTGGGGCGACCGGCGGTCTCGGGCAAGTGCGAACACGCGGTCCCGAAGACCAAGGCCCACAGGGCCAACGCGGAAATGGCGAACTTTCTCATAGGGATCTCCTCACGGTTGAGCTGTTCCGTGATTATGACCGTCGCCCTTTTTGAGGGCAAAAGATTGCGTGAACTAAGTGTTAAATTCACGCGTCTGCTTAATCTACCAGCGGTACCCGAAGCCCAGTGACGACGCGAAGACGTCACCGCTTGGTGCGTTTTTCCAGTCGATCGAAGAACCGCCGATCTCGGCGTTGAAGTACCACGGCTGACCGAACTGTAGACCGAACACCAGGGTCGTTAGACTAAAGTCATCTTCGAACTGATGAATGGCATTCGGCTGCTTGATTTCCGTCGCGCCTTGTCCCTGACGTCGCGCCAGCGTCGAGTAGAAAAGAAGGCTTTCGTTGCGCTGATAGCCCACCGAGGCGCCGTACTCCGTCCCCGTGACACGCGTTGAAGCTTTATGCTCGACGGTTCCCGACTGAGAACCCGATTCCGAAGTTCGGCTTCCCATGTTCCCGACAAAAACCGTCGCCTTCCACGGCTGCTGATCTTCGATTCCCAGAAATTGCCAGCGAATTCCCAGACCGTGCGTCAGGTAAATGTCCACGGGCTCGAAAATTCCGAGCGCGGCCACGATCGAGCTTCCCGCACCGCCGACGGCACCGACCTCGCCTTGCGCACGTACGGGCGGGTTCGAAATCGTATCCGTGAAAAGCGGAACGGAGGCCGCCGAGGAAAGATCCATACCGATCTGGCCGCCCCAACGTTTTTTGGCGACAACGGGAACTTGGTGCGGAGTATTCGGAATATAAACCGAATGCGCACACCCAAAACCGAAAAGACAAACCCAGATCATTCCAAAAATCTTCATCCCTGACTCCTAAGGCGTCTGCGGTTTCTGTTTCCGATAGTTTTCGGTCCCCGGATAGGAAACACAAGTGCAGGTCCGGCATCCATAAGCGTTGATCGTGCACTCCTGTTTGGCCCCGACCCACTCACAAGCAGGCACATAGTCCGAACACGACTGCCCGTCTTTCCGTTCTGAAAACCCCGAACATCCCGCCAAAAGAATCAAGGAACCCAAAACTAAGCCACGCATCGACAGCCCCCACCCCAAAAATGATCGCAACAACCCGATCCTTCAGACAAATAAAAGCGAAGCGAAATGCTACACGAACGTAACAGGTGTGGATGGCTATTCTGAATTGTATTTGAAGATGGTGGCCAGAGACGGAATCGAACCGCCGACACGCGGATTTTCAATCCGCTGCTCTACCGACTGAGCTACCTGGCCTCTCGGAAACGAGGATCATCGATTACCGGGCCCGCGTGGGCCCTGTCAATCGAACTTAACGTTGAACGGATTGAAAAGCTTGTTCCAGATCCCACAAGAGGTCGTCGATATGCTCGATCCCCACGCTCAAGCGGATCAGCGAGTCGTCGATGCTCAACTGCTTGCGGGTTTCCGCAGGCACGCTAGCATGCGTCATAATCGCGGGATGTTCGATCAGAGACTCCACACCGCCCAAAGATTCAGCGAGCGCGAAGACTTTCACATTTTCAAGAAACGCGCGGGCCGCGGGCATTCCACCCTTGATCCAGAACGTGATCATCCCACCGAAACCCGACATCTGCTGCTTCGCGAGCGCGTGCTGCGGATGCGACTCGAGACCGGGATAAACGACACGCTCGACGAGGGCATGTTTCTCGAGGAAACGAGCGACCTGCATCGCGTTCTTGCCGTGGGCTTCCATCCGCAAAGGCAAGGTCTTCAGCGAACGCATGCACATGAATGAATCCATCGGCGAAGCGATACCGCCGATCGAGTTCGTCAGGAACTGAATCCGCTCCGCGAGATCCGCACGATTCGTCGCCAGAACGCCACCGACCACATCACTGTGCCCACCGATGTACTTCGTCGCCGAGTGCACGGTGATATCCGCCCCCAACAAGAGCGGTTTCTGGAAGTAAGGACTCATGAAGGTGTTGTCGACCGCGACCAGAATCCCTTTCGCTTTCGCGATTTTCGCGATCGCCGCGATATCGACGAGCTTCAAGGTCGGATTCGTCGGCGTCTCGAGCCAAACCATCTTCGTTTGCGGGGTGATCAACTTCTCGAATTCACTGACCTTCGTCAGATCTCCGTAGGAAAACCGCAGACCATGATGGCGCAGGACTTTGTCGAACAAACGGAAGGTTCCGCCGTACATATCGTCCATCGCGATGACGTGATCGCCCTCGGTCAGCAAGTGCATGATCGTCGTGGTCGCCGCGCAACCCGAGCTGAACGCGAATCCGTGAGTCCCGCCCTCCAGGCTCGCAACACAGGCTTCGTATGCGCGACGCGTGGGATTGTGCGTGCGGCTGTATTCGTAACCGCGATGCTCTCCGGGCGAGCTTTGCACGTAGGTCGACGTCATATAAACGGGCGTCATGATCGCGCCGGTCGTGGGGTCGGGTTCTTGTCCCGCATGAATCGCGCGGGTGGAAAAATGCATTTCGCGGTTCGACTTCTTCATAGCAGGCCGTTTTCTTTCATCCACTGGTCGTTGAAGGTCTTGCTGAGGTACGCGCGCCCGTTATCGGGGAACAGCACCAGCAAGTTCGAAGGTTTTTTCAAAGTTTTCGAGTATTCCACCGCGCAAGCGAGCGCCATCCCCGACGAAGGGCCAACGCAGATTCCTTCCTCCGCAATCAGACGACGGGTCATCGCGAAAGCGCGCTTATCATCCATCGAAATGACCGCATCCAGATACTGCAGATGCACATTCGCCGGAAGCATATCCTCGCCGACGCCTTCGACCTTGTAGGGTTTCGCGCCGGTGATGACTTTGCCGTGATAATACAGATCGTAAAGGATCGAGCCGATCGGATCCGCAAGGACGATTTTGACGTTCGGA
Source organism: Pseudobdellovibrionaceae bacterium (assembly GCA_019637875.1). Lineage (NCBI taxonomy): Bacteria > Pseudomonadati > Bdellovibrionota > Bdellovibrionia > Bdellovibrionales > Pseudobdellovibrionaceae > Pseudobdellovibrionaceae bacterium. The sequence continues at coordinate 322,642 of JAHBUW010000002.1, forward strand.
TTTTTCTCTTTCAAGAAACGACCGACACCCGAAACGGTGCCGCCCGTACCCATTCCGCCGAAGAACGCGTCGACTTCCGTCCCCATCTGTTCCCAGATCTCGGGACCCGTGGTTTTGTAGTGTGCGAGCGGATTTGCGCCGTTGTTGAACTGATTCGCGTGGAACGAGTTCGGAGTCTCTTTCAAGATTCGTTGCGCGGTCATCACGTAGCTGCGGGGATCGGTCGGCTCCACCGACGACGGCGTGATCACGACCTCCGCGCCGTACGCGCGCAGAATCGCGCGTTTTTCTTCCGAAACTTTGTCGGGCATCACGAAGATACATTTGTATCCCTTGACGGCCGCGACCATCGCGATTCCCAGACCGGTATTACCCGAAGTCGCTTCGACGATCGTGCCCCCGGGTTTCAACGCCCCACTTTTTTCGGCTTCTTCAATGATCGCGGCGCCGATGCGGTCTTTGACCGACCCACCCGGATTCATGAATTCCAATTTCGCCCAGAACGTGTGTCCGGTGTCCTTCGAAATACGGGGCAGACGCACGATCGGAGTCCATCCGATGGCATCAACGACGTTCTGGTAGACCTTTTTCATGTTCAGAGGCTCGTTTCTTGCGGTTTCCGCTTCATTCCGCGGTAACCGGTACAGACAGTATTCATACGTTTGAGCACCGTCGACATCAGTTCAATGGGATCCTCTGAATAGTCGATACCGGTCTTCGCGCTCAAGCTCTGAATTTCTTTGCGGTCAGGGTTTGTTTTCATCAATTCGGTAACCAAACGACGAAGATGTTGCGTCATTTCCTCGACGCTGGCCTGGGTGCGTTTTCCCATGGTGTTTCCCCCTCCCTGAAACCCCAAATTTAGGCGCCAGAAAGGTCGTCATTCAAGAGAAATGAGCAGGCGCTCCAGCGTCGGACCGAGCAAGAGGACCAAATAGCCGGGAAAAACGAAGATCAGGAGTGGGATGAGGCAGCGAAACGTCAGTTTTTGCGTGAAATCCTCGATTTCTGAGTCCGAACGCTCGACGAGGTCCGCTTCGAGCTCTTTCAGCACCGGCAAAATGGACTCGCCGTCCAAACCGCGACGCAAAACACTGAGCGCGCTTTTCTCAGTTTCTTTCAACTCGCGCGGAAGTTTCCGGCTGTCTTCCGCCTCCAGCGCGCGATTCAGCAGGAACAGTTTCAAATCCGATTTGTCGGATTCGATGAATTCCGCGATACCAACACGAATTGAGTCCCCGCGCTCGAGCGCTTCGCGCGCGCACAAAATCAAATGCAATGTTGGACTCAGATCGACCATTTGAAGCTCCGTTGCTGACGAAAGATGACGTACAAACCGAAAAAGACGAGCGTCGCCGATCCCAAAAGCCATGCCGAGGTCATCACTTCGGGATCTTGCGATGTTTGATAGGCCAGCAGACCTATATATAAGGACAGGATCACACCGATCTGCGCGCGCACCGGTTGCGTCGCATTTCTGGACTTTCGTTGAAATCGCTCGCGCATCCGCGCGCTTCGCCGCAAAGACTGCAATCGATCCGCCGTGCGCTGACCCGCGCTCAGAATTCGCCGCAAATCCTCCGCGCGTTGGCGAAATTCGGCGTCGCGAGTCTCGAAAAGAGCCGCATCCTCCCGAAGACTCGCGTCCGCGAGGTCGCGCGTGTGGAATCCGAAGCCCGCATCTTGCGAAATTCGGCGCAAGACTTCGCGCGCGGCCACGCCACTGCGGACTCCGAGCAACATTCGGTCGTAGAATCGGCTCGTCTCGTTGTGAAACTGGCGCCGACGGCGGCGTTGCACGACACTCAAAACGATCTTCGGCGACAAAAACAGGGCCAAAGCGAACGTCCAAAGTACGAATTGTGGTGCTCGCGACATCCAGCTCGCGAGAATTGTCACCGCGAGCGCCGCAATCATCACGATTCGACCGTTCATTGGCGACATGTAACCCAGAATTCGGAGGATCTTGTTTGTTCGAACCACGAAAAGTGATCCGACCAACAGACAAAACATCAAACTCATCGTTGAACTCCGATCATCGAAACCAGAAAAAGCAAAATTCGAATCCGCAATATTTTTCCTGTTGACGAATGTTGTCAGCTTAGGAACACTAACTCTAACGACACTTCGAAGAAGCGATCTCACAACCAGTGAGTGACCTTCGGAAGAAGGGTCAAACAACAACAACAAGGATTCTTGTTAAGTCTGAAGACGCAATTCCTGCGGAAGAAGATGAGGCAGGGCTCTCGAGGAGGAAAAATGGCTAAGAAGAAAGCAACTAAGAAAGCAGCTAAAAAAGCTACTAAGAAAAAAGCGACTAAAAAAGCCGCTAAGAAGCGCTAGTTTCTTACTAGCTCACTGAAGTAATTCAGTGGCTTCAAAACCCTCGAGGCAACTCGGGGGTTTTTTCGTTTCAGGGGTTGCACACTCCCGCAAACTCTCTGCCCGCAACACTCTCCCGTCATTCAAGCAATCCAAACACTCGTCAACAAATCCAAATGCGCAGCCGTCACGACACCACCGACGTGAGGCCCAGGAACACAATTTGTGGGAAGACGGTTAGAAGAAGTACTTCGCGCCGACGGACCCCAGCGGCTGTACCGCGAAGGTCGAAGTCTCGGTGAAGAGCAGTGCTTCGGCGAAGATCATGCCGCCGACTCCCGGTCCGCGGATCTGCAAACTTTGGATCCCGATGGCCGGAATCAAGTAGATCGCCCGCAATCGGGGGTCGGAGGTTTGTCCGGATTTGGGACGAAAAAAGGACGGCAGGGTCGCGCCGTCGCGAAAATTTTCGGATTCGGACACCCAACTGGACATCGCCATGCTGAAAGAGGGGTGCCAGCGCGAGGTAAAAGGGGTCCATTTATAGCCGACACTCACGCCCGTATAGCCCGGTCCGCCACCCAAAGAGGCCAAGAACGAATGGTCCGGGAGCAAATTCAGTTCCGCATCTAGACCAATGAAGCCCGCACGCCCCAAAAAACTGGCGCCGACGCCCACCCGGCGGGTCCGGCGAAGCTCGGCCACGTCGGAATAGGGGTTTTCCATGCGGTTATCCCCACGTCCGATCTGCGGACTGTTCTGACGGCGGATCTTCCGGCGTGTTTCGCGCGGGGTGGATTCCGTGGGCTCGGACATCTCTGGACGCGCGTTGGGAGTGATCTCTTGCATCGGAGCCTCGGCGGGAACACGCGAGGGGGCCTCGCCGCCAGAACCGGGTCGATTCCACTCGGCCACACCTTGATCATCACTTTCGATGCGCTGATTGTCGTGAACCGGGGGGCCTTCTTCGATCAGCACGGCCGCGTGGGCCGAAACTCCGGAAAAGACGAGGACCAGCGCCAAAACGAATCCCGATTTAGAACATCCGCGCACGAATTCCCTCCTCCTGAAGAAATTTTTTGATCGCTTCCTTATCCAGGTTTTCCATCCGGAAGAGAAGTTTGTGCATCAAAGCGAAGCTTTCCTCGGCCTTCTTGGTGCGAAGTTGGCCGGTCAAATAGGACAGGTCATCGGAAATCTTCACCGCGTTGTCCACCAAACGCGAGACCTCGGGGTTTTTGGACGTCTTATCCATCAAAGCCAACGTCTTATTGAAGTTCGTGACCAATTTGTCGAGCTGGCCGATCAGATTCGAGGCGCTGCCCTCGTTCTTTTCGACGATTTCGATGAGCTTTCCGGCCAGACCATAGCTTTGCGAGATCAGCTGATCGACCCGCGGCGGATCTTCACCCCGCACGAAAGCGTCGGGGGTCAACTCGCCCGCGCTGGAACTGCCGGGCGAGATCTCCAGAAACTTTTCGCCGATGACGCCGGCCAGATTGATGAAGAATTTCGAATCCTGGCGGACGGTGGACCAGGCCGCCTTGTCGATTTGGATACGAAGTTTGAGCTTCACCTCTTCGCCCGAAGGCGAGCGGTAAGAGGGGTCGAACTCGATTTTCGAGACTTTCCCGACCTTGATCCCCATCACGCGAACGGGCGAACCTTCCTCGATGCCCCCGGCGAAGTTGTACATGACGTTCAGCTCATGGGTGTTCGAGAACGGATTCAGCGCCCCGATGAAATAGCCGAACCCGATCAGCACCACGATGGTTGTCAGGAACAGCAATCCGACTTTCGTTTCGGCACGCATGCACTCACCCTACGCCTTCAAAATTGAAAACAGATACGCCAACAAAAAGTCGACCACAAGAATCGCCACAGAGGAAGCGACGACACTCTTTGTTGTCGCCCGCCCGACACCTTCCGCGCCTTTTTCACAGTTGAACCCGAAATAGCAGCTCACCAAGGGGATGATGAAGCCGAAACACGCGGCCTTCACCAGCGCGCCGAGGAAGTCGGACATGCCAACGAAACGATTCATCGAGGTGATGAACGTCCCGGGCGCGAAACCAAGGTAAAAGTCACTGACCCACATCGCGGCGACCAGGCAGGTGATATTCGCGATGATCCCCAACATGACCATACCGATGACGCACGCGAGCAGTCGCGGGACGACCAAGTACTGCACCGGGCGGATGCCCAGCATTTTGAGCGCGTCGATCTGTTCGGTGATCGCCATCGTGCCGACCTCGGCGGCCAGCCCGGCCCCCACCCGTGATGTCATCAAGAGGGCGGTCACCACGACGGCGAGCTCGCGCAAAATCAGCATCGCCGCGAAACCCGGAACCATGGAATCGTTCTGGATCACGATTTTCATATGAAAACTGCTTTCCAGAATCGTCACCATCGCCGCGAAACACACGCAAAAGATGACCATCGGCACGCTTTGATTCGCGACGAAGTGAAGTTGCTTGAAGAACTCCGAAGGACGGTAAGGGCGGCGCGGGATTTCACGCAAGGTTTCCGCGACCAACGCCAGAAACGCCGTCATCTGCTGCGTAAAGGAAATCAAGTTCGCACCCAGCGCGGTGACCATCAGTAAACCCCCGCCGCGCGTAAGACCGACTCACCGATAAATGACGTCAGCCAGTCGGCAACGACGATCCCCACCATGGTCGTGACCGCAGTGCCGACCACCGCGAGCCCGACCCCTTTCGCACCGCCGGTTGCGGAGTAGCCCTTATAAGTGCAGACCGTCGCCAAAAGCAGTGCGAAAACGAAGCATTTGATCAACCCGCTGACGACGGACACCGAGGTGACGATGGTGGGAATATGCCGGACGTATTCTTCCGCATTCACGCCGGCGAAGAGGGCCCCCATCAACATTCCGCCGCCAATGGACATCATCAAACCCAGTCCCAGCAAGAAAAAGCTGGCGACGATGATCCCCAAAAAGCGCGGTAAAATGATCTCTTGGATGGGATCCGCGCCGAGACAGCGGATGGCGTCGATCTGTTCGGTCACCCGCATGGTGCCGAGTTCGGCCGAAGTGTAGGCTCCGACTTTGCCCGCCAGCATAAACGCGATCAACAGCGGACCGACCTCACGGATCGTCCCCGAAGTCGCGAGCCCACCCAAAAAGCCCAGCGCGCCGAACTCTTTCATCTGCAAAGTGAACTGGACGGTCATGATCGCGCCGACGAAAAAACCCGCCATTCCGGTCGTCAAAAAGCTCTGTTCCGTGACCTTCCAGATCTGCACGAACACTTCCCGTCGCGCGCAGGGGCGTCGGATCATGGTTTCCATGATCAAAAAGAAAAACTGAAGCGTGCGACCGATCTCGTTGACGATTTTCATTCCGCAATGACCTCGCGCAGGAAGTCTTGCACAAGGGGAACCTGACTTTGGCGAAGTTCTTCGGGAGTCCCCTGATCGACGATGTGTCCTTGGTCCAGGACGATGATCCGATCGGCGATCGCGAGCGCGCACTGCATGTCATGCGAAACCACGAGACTCGTCGTGCGGTATTCACGCGAAAGCTCCGCGATCAGTTCATTCACCGCCGTCGTCGTCACCGGATCAAGACCCGTGGTGGGCTCGTCGAAAAGCAAAATCCGCGGCTTCAAGGCAAGCGTCCGCGCAAGGCTCGCGCGCTTCTGCATTCCGTACGAAATCTCTTGCGGAAAACGGTCTTCGACATTCGGTAAGTGCACGGCCCGCAAAGCCTCGCGTACGCGCACGGCGACCTGCTCTTCGGGCAGACGCTCGAGTTTGCGCAGGCCGAAAGCGATGTTGTCGAAGATCGTCATCGAATCGAAAAGCGCGGGCTGCTGGAAGACCATGCCGCAGAATTTGCGAATCTCGAGGTATTCGACCTCGCTGATCCGGCTGGTTTCGCGACCATCGATCCAAATTTCCCCTTCGTCCGGACGTAAAAGTCCGACCAAGTTCTTGAGCAGCACGGATTTTCCGGTGCCCGACGTTCCCAGAATGAACAAAATCTCACCGGCTTCGACCTTAAGACTCAGTCCTTTCAAAATCGTACGATCGCCAAAACGTTTGACGACATTTTTGAATTCGATCACATCGCCCCCGTAAGCGGACCGTGAGCGAGTCCCGAAATGAATTGGTGGACGCGCGGATCCGGGTGTTGACGCATTTCGTCTGGGTGCCCGAGGTCGAGCACCTCCGTCTCAACCACCATCAGAACCCGCTCTCCCAGCTGGCGCGCACGGTTCATGTCGTTCGTGACGGCCACGATCGTGGACTCACGCTGGCGCTGAAGTTCGTTAATCAAATCCACGATTTTCCGGCTGGTGATCGGATCCAAGCCCGCCGTGGGGTCATCGTAAAAGACGATTTCGGGATCCAAGACCAGCGCCCGCGCGATGCCCAGCCGCTTTTGCATCCCGCCGCTGATCTCGTCCGGAAAAAGTTCGGTCGCGTGACCCAGCCCCACCGCTTCGAGATAAGATTTTGCCTTGGAATTAAGCGAATCTTCTTCCCGCAAACCCGCTTCCCGCAGTGGAAAGCAGACATTCTCGAGGTTGCGCATGGAATCGAAGAGCGCGTTTTTCTGAAAGAGCATCCCCATACGGAGTCGCAGTTCCTGCTGCTCGCGCGGGGATAAGGCATGGAAATCGCGACCTTCGATGAAAACCTGCCCGGACGTGGGCGCGATCAGACCCGCCAACAGCTTCAAAATCGAGCTTTTACCCTGCCCACTCGGACCGATCACCGCTACGCGTTCGCCCTTTTGGATCTCCAGGTTGATGTTTTTCAGAACCACCTGACGACCGAAGCGCAAGGCGACGTTCCGAAGCTCTAAAACCGGGTTCCCGATGCTGTCCCTCGCCATGAAAAGAGGAAGTCGTGAAATGATCGAAGCGGCTTGTCTAACCTCTTGATTTAAGTTTGAATGGCCCCGCTTAAGCAAGGAGAAATCATGGCACACAAGCGTAAAAAGATCGCCGTTATCGGCGGTGGTTTCGTTGGGTCGACCTGCGCTCATTGGGCGGCAGCGAAAGAGCTCGGCGATGTTGTTTTGTTGGATATCAATGAAGGCGCAGCCAAAGGGAAAGCTTTGGATCTGTACGAAGCGGCTCCGGTCGAGCAATTCGACTCGCGCGTCGTCGGAACCGCCGACTACAAAGACATTGCGGATTCCGATGTCGTCATCATCACCGCGGGTCTTCCCCGTAAGCCCGGTATGAGCCGTGACGATCTTCTGGCGACGAACGCGAAGATCATGAAAGAAGTCTGCGAAGGCGTGAAGAAGTACGCGCCGAACTCGGTGCTGATCATCGTTTCGAATCCGCTGGACGCGATGGCGTTCGTGGCGAAACAAGTCACCGGCTTCCCCCGCGAACGCGTCATCGGCATGGCCGGCGTTCTGGATACCGCACGCTTCCGCACTTTCATTTCGGAAGAACTGCAAGTCAGCGTGAAAGACATCCAGGCGATTGTCCTGGGCGGTCACGGTGACACCATGGTTCCCATGCCCCGTCACTGCTCGGTCGGCGGCGTTCCGCTCACCGAAATGATGCCCGCGGATAAACTCGACGCCCTCATCCAGCGCACCCGCACCGGCGGCGCCGAGATCGTCAACCTGCTGAAAACCGGTTCGGCTTACTACGCTCCCGCCGCTTCGGCCGTCCAAATGGCCGAAGCGATCCTCAAGGATCAGAAGCGCATCCTTCCTTGCGCGGTCGAGCTGCAAGGCGAGTACGGCGTGAAGAACCTCTTCGTCGGCGTTCTCTGCAAACTGGGCGGCAAAGGGATGGAGAACGTCATCGAACTGAAGATGAACGATTCGGAAAAAGCCATGCTGGGCAACTCGATCAAAGCCGTCGAGGAACTCGTCGGTGCTTTGGGCAAACTGCAATACTAAGTTTTTCGCACAAAGGGATCCACACGGATCCCTTTCTTTCTTCTCACAAGGACATTGAATGAATATCCATGAGTATCAGGGCAAAGAAGTCCTTCGCCGTTACGGAGTGCAAACTCTGAAGGGTAAAGTTGCATTCACTCCCGATGAAGCGGTCAAAGCCGCGCAAGACATCGGTGGCAGCGTTTGGGTGGTGAAAGCCCAAATCCACGCCGGCGGCCGCGGTAAAGGCGGCGGCGTGAAGGTCGCAAAATCCCTCGACGAGGTGAAGTCGCTCTCGCAACAAATCATCGGCATGCAACTGGTCACGCACCAGACCGGCCCCGAGGGCCGTAAAGTGCAAAAGGTTTTGATCGAGCAAGGTTGCAACATCGCGAAGGAATACTACGTCGCGGTTCTGGTCGATCGCGCCACCGGTCGCGTCGCGATGATGGCCTCGGCGGAAGGCGGCATGGATATCGAAGAAGTCGCAGCTCACCGCCCGGAAGCGATCCTCAAAGTCGACATCGATCCCGCGACGGGACTGTCGCCCTACCAGTGCCGCGAACTCGCGTTCGGCATCGGCATCCCTTCCGCTTCGGTCAACAAGGCCGTGAGCTTCATGCAGGGACTCTACAAAGCCTTCATCGAAATCGACTGCTCGATCGCGGAAATCAACCCGCTCGTGCTGACGAAAGAAGGCGACATCTTGGCGCTCGACGCGAAGATGAACTTCGATTCGAACGCCCTTTACCGTCACAAAGACATCGTCGAATACCGCGACCTGGCGGAAGAAGAGCCCACCGAAATCGAAGCCAGCAAATACGACCTGGCGTTCATCAAGCTGGACGGCAAGATCGGTTGCTTGGTCAACGGTGCGGGCCTCGCGATGGCGACTTTGGACATCATCAAGCTCAACGGCGAATCGCCCGCGAACTTCCTGGATGTCGGCGGCGGCGCGAACAAAGAAAAAGTCACCGCGGCCTTCAAAATCATCCTGCAAGACCCGGCCGTGAAAGGCATCCTCGTGAACATCTTCGGTGGAATCATGAAGTGCGACATCATCGCCGAAGGCGTGGTGGCGGCTTCGCGGGAACTGGGCCTGAAGGTCCCGCTCGTCGTTCGCCTCGAAGGGACGAACGTGGAAATGGGTAAGAAAATCCTCCGCGACAGCGGTTTGGATATCACTCCGGCCGACGACTTGGCCGACGCCGCTCGCAAAATCGTTGCGGCCGTGAAAGGAAAATAATCATGGCAATTCTGATTAACAAAGACACCCGCGTGATCTGCCAGGGCCTGACCGGCTCGCAGGGCTCGTTCCACTCGGAGCAGTGTTTGGCTTACGGCACGAAAATGGTCGGCGGCGTGACGCCCGGTAAAGGCGGCACCACGCACATCGGTCTGCCCGTTTTCGACACCGTGAAACAAGCGAAGGAAAAAACCGGCGCCAATGTTTCGATGATCTTCGTTCCCCCGCCTTTCGCGGCGGATTCGATCATGGAAGCCGTCGACGCGGACCTCGATTTGGTGATCTGCATCACCGAAGGTATTCCGGTTCTGGACATGGTGAAAGTGAAGCGCTTCATGGAAGGCCGCCGCACCCGCCTGATCGGTCCGAACTGCCCCGGCGTCATCACGCCCGGTGAGTGCAAGATCGGAATCATGCCCGGCGCGATCCACAAGCCCGGTCGCATCGGCGTTCTGTCGCGTTCGGGAACCCTGACCTACGAAGCGGTTCACCAACTGACTCAATTGGGCCTCGGTCAATCGACTTGCGTCGGTATCGGTGGTGACCCCGTCAACGGAACGAACTTCATCGACGTGTTGAAACTCTTCAACGCGGATAAAGACACCGACGGCGTCATCATGATCGGTGAAATCGGCGGATCGGCTGAGGAAGAAGCGGCCGAGTACATCAAAAAGGAATTCAAAAAACCCGTCACCGCGTTCATCGCCGGCGCTTCGGCTCCTGCAGGAAAACGTATGGGGCACGCGGGCGCGATCATCAGCGGTGGCAAAGGTACCGCCGAAGCAAAATTTGCAGCGCTCGAGGCCGCGGGTTGCCGTATCGCACGTTCTCCGGCAGACCTGGGAACGACAATGAAATCGATGTTGAAATAACTGGAGGAAAATCATGGCAATGGAAAAAACGTTCTCGATCATTAAGCCGAACGCGGTGAAGAAAAACGCTCTGGGCGACATCATTTCGATGTTCGAAGCGAACGGTCTGACCGTCGCGGCAGCGAAACTGACCGTCATCCCCAAAGCGAAGTGCGAAGAGTTCTACGCTGAACACAAAGCACGTCCCTTCTTCGGTGAACTGGTCACTTTCATGACTTCGGGTCCCGTTCTGCTGATGTGCCTGTCGGGCGAAAACGCAGTTCTGAAAAACCGCGAAATCATGGGCGCGACGGATCCCAAAAAAGCGACCGTCGGTACCGTCCGCGCGAAATTCGGCGACAGCATGGGCGAAAATGCCGTTCACGGTTCGGACAGCCCCGCTTCGGCAGAGCGCGAACTGGCGATCTTCTTCAACAAAGAAGAAATCTGTAACGGTTAAGGTCTCGAGCTTTGAATCGAACCTTTCGCAAAGAGCGGGCCCGCAAGCCCGCTCTTTCATTTCAGGAACCCAACTCCCGTTTCCGCGATGGTGAAGAACTTGAAGTCACGATCGAGAAACTGGTATGGGGAGGCGCGGGTCTCGCCCGCACTGATCGCGGAGTCATCTTCGTGGATTTCGCCGCGCCCGGCGACGTTCTGCGCGTGAAGATCGACGACGTCGCGAAAGACTATGCTCGTGCGCGCATCCAAGACATCCTGAAGCCTTCCGTGGATCGTATCGATCCCAAGTGCCCCGTCTTCGGGCGCTGCGGCGGTTGCGACTGGCAGCACCTCACGACGGAAAAACAGCTCGCGACCAAAATCGAACTTCTACGGGAGTCACTCGAACGGCACGCCGATTACCGCGGCCCCATCGAAGCGATACCGAGCCCGAAGGCTTGGAACTACCGCAACCGGATCCAGGTCCACTTGGACGCGAAGGGTCCCTATTACCACGCGAAGCGCAGTCACCAGCCCGTACATATGCGCGATTGTCCGATCGCCGAAGACGAAATCAATCGTCAGCTGCGCGAGCTGAAGCCGCTGTCCGCCACCGCAGGGTCGACGCGGGTCACGGCCGAACGCCTCCAATTGTCGAGTGGTCAGCCCCCGCAACCCGGCATCGATGCGCCTCTCTCCTTCGAGTTTGCGCAGGTGAATACCGCCCAGAACGTGCAAATGGTCGAGCGGGTTTTACATTGGGCTGCGCACGTGGAATTCGAACGCTTTTTCGACCTTTATTCCGGCTCGGGGAATTTCTCTTTCCCGATGTCCGAGAAGTTTCCGAAAGCGCGTGGCACGGCCGTGGAACTCAACCCCCTGTCCGTTCGCTCCGCACAAGAAGAAGCCCAGCGCCGCAAGTGGGGCCGCAACCGCGTGGAGTTTTTCGCCGGTTCGGTCGATGCCTTGATGCCGCGACTTCCCGTCGATGAAAACGCGCTCGTCATCCTGGATCCTCCCCGCGCGGGCCTTGGAAAAGGCGTCGCGGATTTACTTTCCAAAACACCGGCCGCTTCCATTTTGTACATCAGCTGCGATCCCCCCGGCCTCGTGCGCGATCTCAAGCGCCTTATGCAGAACGGAAAGTGGAAAATCCACCGCCTGACCGCCTTCGACATGTTTCCGCAAACCGCGCACCTTGAGGTGCTGACGGAGTTGCGACCAATCGCGCCGAATTGACACGAAGACTTGCGGTGTTATTCTTCCGGAATGCGTATTCGGCACGCCATTTTAGCTATTTGCGTCGTACTTCTCTCGGGCTGCAGCCACTTGACCCGAGAGGACGAAGAGCGTTCGCGCCTTCTTCTGCGCATGGGCGTTTCGCAAATGGAAGCCGGAGACTATCCGAATGCTCTACGCACGATGCTCGAAGCCGAGAAACTGAATCCGAAAGACGCGGTCATTCAAAATAATCTGGGACTGGCCTTCTTCTATCGTGATCGGCTGGACATGTCCGAAAAGCATCTTCGTCTGGCGGTCGCCGCGCGGCCCGATTACACCGAAGCGATCAACAACTTGGGACGGATCCTCAGTGAGCGCGGAAAAAATGCCGAGGCGATCGCGATTTTGTCGAAAGCCCAAGGCGATCTGACGTATCCGAAACCCGCGAAGATTTCGTTGAATCTGGGCATCGCGCAATTCCGCCATCGCCAGTTTGACGAAGCCCGCGAACAGTTCCGAAAAACGCTCGAATATGGACGCGACAACTGCCTGGCGCAGAACTATCTGGGCCGCACGTTCTACGAAACTCGCGACTACAAAAGCGCCTCCGAAACTCTCGATCGCGCCGTGGGCTTCTGCAAAGCCAGCCAGTTCGATGAGCCCCACTACTACAGCGCGCTCGCGTACTACCAGCTAGGCCAAAAAGAACAGGCCGAGTCGCGACTGGAAGAAGTAACGAAGATTTATTCCCAAGGAAAATACACCGAGCAGGCCAAGACGCTGCTCGAAACGATTCGGCGGTAAGTAATGAGTGAAGTCGGACAGAAGTTCAAAGCCGAGCGCGAAAAACGCGGAATCTCGATACAAGAAGTAGGTCTTAGCCTGAAGATCAATCCGCGCGTGATCGCGGCGATCGAAAACGGCGAGCGTGAATCCTTGCCCGCCCGGACATTTCTGCGCGGTTTCGTGAAGTCCTACGCGCAATTCTTGCGGATGGACGTCAAAGACATCATGGACGAGTTCGCACGCGAATACGGAATGGAAAACTCGGGCCTGCCGAGAGTCGGCGCGACCACCGGCATTTCGAACGACGTGCCCGCACCGACACCGGCCTCGGAAGCGAATGCCGCCGCCACCGAGGCCGCGGCGACGACCGCGCCCGCAACGTCCGCCCTGCCCCCGCAACGTTCCCTTTCGGACTCGGCGAGCATCGCCAAAGAAAACATCGCCACCGAATCGGGCTTCCCCGTCGGCAAGGTCATCTTGGGCGTCATCCTTTTCGCCGCGGTCGTTTTCTTGGCAAAAACCGTCGACAAATATCAGCGTGAACGCGTGCTTCCCGAGGACGCGACGGTCGTCGCCGATCCCACGGCCGATGCGCCCATGACCGACGTCGACGAGACGAACCTGATGGTGACTTCGGGCACGACGGCGAACGCGGGAACCGGCGCCCTCGAGGCGCTCACGTCCGTCACGGGGGCTTTGACCGCGGCCACCGCGTCGACATCTTCAACTCCGCTGGCGACACCCACGCCGGCCCCTTCGCCGACCGCGACACCGACTCCTTCACCGTCGCCGTCGCCCAGCCCCACGGCAACGCCGACACCCACACCGACTCCGACCCCCACGCCTACGCCCAAACCTTCCCCCAGTCCGTCGCCCACGGCGACGCCGAAGCCCTCACCGAGCCCCGCCACCGCGGGGGGCGAGACCTTGCCCCGCCCCGTGGAAGTCATCATCGAAGCGAATAAGTCCGTGCGCGTTCGTTACGATCTCGGAAACGGCCAATGGACCACCTTGGATCTGAACGAAGGCGGCATCCACACTTTCCGCAGCAAGAGCCCCGTCTCTTTGGATATCGCGGACGGTGCGGCGGTGAATCTCATCGTGAACGGTCGCGATCGCGGCAAGCCGGGTCCGGCTGGCCAATCCGTGCAGCTGAGACTGCGTGAGTGATTTGGTTCGCCGCTTTCTGGACGATTACGCTCGGACTTAAAATCGGGTTGTCGCTGCTTCTGCCGCTGGCGCCCGACGAAGCCTACTATTGGGTTTGGTCGCAAAATCCGCAGCTTTCGTATTTCGATCATCCCGGCATGGTCGCTTGGCTTTTGAATTTGGGATCGGTTTTCAGCGCGCTCCCCCAAGGCGAACGTATTCCCGCCATCGTCTTGAATCACTCGCTCCTCATTGTCTGGTTTGCGATCCTGCGCCGTCTTTGGACACCCGATCTGACGAAGAAGTGGATGTGGCTCGTGGTCGCATCGCCATTCCTCGGCGTGGGATCCATTCTGGTGACCCCCGATTCGCCGGTTCTTTTTTTCGTCTCGCTGGCCGTTCTTTTCTTCGTCGAACAACAGCGCTCGGGCCGGGCGTACTGGTCCCTGCTTTTGGGTTTGTCGCTCGGGCTCGGATTCTGTTCGAAGTATCACATCGTTCTGCTGGCCCTTTCGATGCTGATCTACGTCGCCCTCGCCCGAAAATGGAAAACGATCCGCGCGCAGGATTGGGCGCTCTTGATCGTCGGCGGCTTGATCGGCTGCGCGCCGGTTCTGATCTGGAACGCGCAGAATGAATTCATGTCCTTCCGCTTTCAATTGAATCATGGCCTCGGAAAAAGCGAATGGCGACCGCATTGGACGGGTGACTACATCGTCGGACAAATTTTGATTTTCTTCCCGACGCTACTTTACCTCTTCGCGAAGGGCTTCCGTTTCCAACGCTTGCGATTGTTCTTTTGGATCGCGATGGTTCCTTGGGTCTTTTTCTTCTTCTCTTCTTTTCGTGGGGCCGTTCAAGGGAACTGGCCCATCGTGGCCTACCACGCGGCGCTGGTCCTGGTCGTCGCCAGCCACCAATCTTGGCGTCATCTGAAGTATCTGATGGGCTTCTGGTTCGTGGCGGAACTTCTCGTCGTCAGTCAATGGATCTATCCCTGGTGGAAGTCGGCGCCCGACAAGCTCCAAGAAGTGCATCAGATTCGCTCCCACATCGAAGAAACGCGCGCCTACCGACCACTTTTCGGCGGCAGCTACCAGATCGCCTCGATCTTGCGTTACTACAGCGGCGAGCCCATCTACAAACTGCGTGGGATGAGCCGCTTTGACTACTACGATCAATTGGAAGGCTCCAAACCCTCTTCGGGTGCGTTCTACGTTCTGCGAACGACTGGCGAGCGCATCCCGGAATGGCTGGAGGAACAAAAACCCCAGGTGCGCGTGCTGCACGCGTATCCGGGCTACGAACTCATCGAGGTGACTCCATGATTCGGTTTTTGACGGTGATCACCGCCTTTATCATCCTTTACTTCTGCTACGGAATTTACGTGGCGCAAGTCGATCTCGAAATCATCCCCCCCGAGATCGAACGCGAACATCCCGTCGGGTACTATGACTACCGTGGCGCAATGAACGTGCAAACGGACCTGTCTTTGGGTTTGGCGAGTCCGACCGAAGTCATCGACGAGGGCCGGCTCGCGGGACTCGACTTCATGATCCTCACCGACATCAACCAATTCGAAACCGCCGAACTGTACAACGGGTACTACGGTAGCCTGATGGTGATGTCCGAGGCCGAGTATTCGTTCCTCGATTCGCGGATTCTGTACATCGGCGAGCAGCCGGGAAAGAGCTTCCTCAGCGCCGCGGACGCGAACCTTACGTTAACCGATTTACTTTCGCAAAGCTCGCAGGACAGCCGCGACGGGCTCGCGATTTTGGCGCATCCTTTCTCGAACGGAAAATCCAATTGGACCGGCGCCTATCCGACGGGTCTGCACGGCTTGGAAGTTTTGAATCCGAAAGCCATCAGCGCCAACGCCTGGCGCGAATCGAAGCTCGAAATTTTCTGGAGTCTCGTCACCTACCCGTTCAATCCGCGCCACGCCTTCTTACGTTTGTTCCGCGAGCCCACGGAAGAAACCGCGCTTTGGGATAGCCTCAACCGCGAACAGGTCGTGTACGGTTTCGCCGGAGCCGACGCGAATGCGCGTGCGCTGCCGCTGGCCAACTACCTGGTTCGCTTTCCGACGTACCAGCGCTCGCTGGAGCTCGCGAACAACCACATTCTGCTGAACTCCGAACTGACGGGGAATTTCGCGAAGGATCGTCAGAAAGTTCTGCAGGCGCTTCGCAACGGGAACTTCTACATCTCGATGGATGTCTTGGCCGATCCGAAAGGCTTCAACGCGCTTTTGATCGATCGAGACAAAAGCCATTTGATGGGAACACGTTTGGGTTTCCGCAAAGGTCAGCGCATCGAAGCCCGTTTGGGACATACGCCGGATGAATTTTACGAAATCATTCTATGGAAAGATGGACAGCGCGAAATGACCGTCAACACGCCAGAGCTCATCTACGAGGTGAATGAACCCGGAGTTTACCGCATCCAGGTTCGCGTCAGCCCCATGCTCCCCGTCCCCGACGGCAAACGCTGGATCACTTGGATTTACTCCAATCCCTTTTTCATCTTGAAGAAATGAGGCCGGCTGACCTGAAGCCCTTCGCGGCAAGGCAGTTGGCAGGACAAGCGCTCTTCGGGCCGGAAGCCTCTTTCCTCGGCAAAGAGCGCCTCGGGCTCGTCACGCGGCGGTAGCTTCTCCACATCCTTTTCCACAACGACTTGGCAGGTGCCGCAGGTCGCAAAGCCTCCGCAGCTATGGTCAATACGGATCTTGTGGTCCAAGAGCGTTTGCAGGAGCGAATCTGGCCGGGTCACGGACAGGGCTTGATCCTCGAAATAGAAAAGCGCGGCGGCCTTCTTGTTTTTCATCTTTCCGTTTGAAACTCCGGGGTCCGTATGACATCCAAGATCTATGGACTTTATCGCATTTGACTTGGAAACGACAGGAACTGTCGCTGGCGTGGACCAGATTGTGGAAATCGGAGCGGTTCGCTTTCAAAACGGCGAACCCGTGGCCCTCTTTTCGACGCTGGTCGATCCCGGAATTCCGATCCCTCCGGGCGCCTCGGCCGTCAACGGCATCAAAGACGAAATGGTTCGTGGGCAACCCAAAGTTGAAACCCTCTTGGAGTCGCTGTGCGCCTTCTGCGAGGACACCCCGCTGGTCGCCCACAACGCGAACTTCGATGCCCAATTCCTGATTGCGGACTTCAAGAAGCACGAATTCCCCACTCCGCGTGGCGTGATCCTCGATACCCTGCCGATGGCCCGTAAGGTCTTCCCGGGGCTTCCGAACTATCGCCTGGGAACCTTGGTCCAACACTTGAAAATTCCTGCCGGAACCTTTCACCGTGCGGAAGATGATGCGACCGCCTGCGGACGCCTTTTCATGGAAATGTTCCGCCGTATCAGCGTGAACGGCCAACCGGCGCAGCTGACGAACCTGATCGCCCTGACCGGCAAACCCGCCGCGTACTTCCCCTTGGTGGAACGCAAACCCAAGCAACTCGACCTTCTGGGTCTGCTGTAAAAGAAAAGGTCCCGCGAGGGACCTTTTTCATTTCAGGCCAGTGGTGAACGATGGGCGACCGGGAATCGACGGCCACGCCCAAAGGCATGTTTCGATAACTTCAGAATCGGTGGCGCCTGCCAGCGCTTGAACTCCGAACGGAAAAGCGCCTTTAAAAGCCAAGCATCGGTGTCGTTACGGATTTTTCCGGAGTTCTGAACCAAATGCTCAACCGAATTGTCCAATTGCTCATAAGGCGGCAGCGAATCCTGATCTTTTTGATTCGGCCGTAGCTCCGCGGAAGGCGGACGATCAATGATGAAACGCGGGATCAGCTCGTATTCGCGATTGTAATGTTCCGCCAGCGCGAAGACCTGACCTTTCGTCAAATCCCCTAAGGGTAAAAAGCCCGCGCAGAGGTCCCCGTAAAGCGTGGAATATCCCGTCGCCAGTTCACTTTTATTGCTCGTCCCCAGCAGCATCGACGAAGAGGAGTTCGAATAGAACATCAGGGCCATGCCCCGCAGTCGGGATTGCAGGTTCTCGTGCGGCAAACCGAACTTGTCGATCCCCAATGCGCGGTCGAGTTCGCCGCGCACCTTCTCGAACATGCCTTGAATCGAAATTTCCTGCAGCTCGATTCCCAAATTCTTAGCGAGTTGGCGCGAAGCCTCGCCGGACTCAGCCGCACTGAATTCCGTCGGCAGGTAGAAACAACGAACATTCGCCGGTCCCAAGGCGTCGACCGCCACCGCGGCGACCACCGCCGAATCGATCCCGCCGCTCAAACCCAGATGAACTTTCGAGAACCCGGACTTCCGGCAGAAATCCCTCAGTCCCAGAACCATCGCTTGGCGAATCTGCTCGATCCCGGTGGGTCCATCGTAGCGGATGCTTCCCTCTTTCGACTCGAGGTCGTAGAAACCGAAATCTTCTTGGAAGCTTTGGCAACGCAGAAGCGACTTTCCCTTCGGATCCAGAATGAAGCTGCCACCATCGAAAACGATTTCGTCCTGCGCACCGACCAGATTGCAATAAAGCATGGGCGCATTGAGATGTTTCGCGGTTTGCCGCACGAGTTGACGACGAACCTTGTCCTTGCCCGGATAAAAAGGCGACGCGCTGAGGTTGATGATGAAATCGACCTTCTTCTCTTTCACTTTCGCGAGTGGATTTTCACGATAATCGCTGCGGCCTTTACCGTCCGGCCAAGCCCAAATGTCCTCGCAAATCGTCAGGAAGAATTTTTTGCCGCGGAACCGGAAGACGTTCTTGGAGAGATCCCCGGTCTCGATGAAGCGGGCTTCGTCAAAGACATCGCCCGTCGGCAAAAGCTGTTTGTGGAAGATGATCGGCTTGCGCCCCTTTTCGATCACCGCAGCGGCGTTGAAGAAGGGTCGCCCCTTTTTCGCGGGGTTGCGTACGATCAGCCCCAGCACCACGCCGATATCTTTCGGCAGCGAGCGGTGAAGTTTCGCGAAGGCTTTCTCTTGTCGCGCGACCAGCTCGGGCCGCTCTAACAGATCGAATGGGTGGTAACCGAAAATCGCGGATTCCGGAAAGACCACCAGATCACAGCGCCGCTCGCGCGCACGGTGGACCTCTTTGAGGATCTTATCCGCGTTGAACTCGAAATCGCCTAGAACTGGATTGATTTGTGAAACGCCGATGCGCATGCGGGCATTCTATGCCCGACTCCGCATCCCGTTCAAGGACGCGGTTCTTCCATCATCGGCGGGAGCTCGCGGCGGGACGGATAGCCGTCGTTATAACCGTGCTCACAACGAATCTCGGGCTCGGGATATTTCCAGCAGAAATAGCCATGGCCGTTGTCGAAATCGACGATCCAGACGCCCTTGGGCTTGCCGCCCAAACGTGTGACCTGGTCGCGCCAGACGTTCATGACGTCGTCGATTTGATTTTCGATTTGGTTGGCTTGTTCTTCGTCGACCTGCCGGACGAGTTCCAGTTTCTGCACGAGAATCTGGACTTCTTTTTTGGTCCGTTCAGTCAGTTTGATGATCACCGGAATCAGTCGTTGGGCTTCCACCCGACTCATGATTCTGGGCCCCTTCAGCTCAAAAAGCTTCTCCATCAACAGTCCCCCCCTCAGAAAACCTGTCGAACAACTTGGTTTTGAGTCGACGGGGCAGAGAGTTTCAACAAAATCCGGGGACGTGCCTGAATTCAAACCCCGCGCGGAAAAAAATTCCACTGGCGGTCCGCATCAGCAGGACCGCATCATTCGCCTTTTTCCATGGATTTCGAAATCTGCATGACTTGGCTTCCCACAAAGAGGACCAGGGCGATGATAATGACGATGATCAGGAGCATCCGGAACATCTCCCCGAAGGACCAATCGACTTCGCCAATCTCGGGGGCCTTGTCCGGAGGAGGCTTCAGCTCGCTCGTGACGTTCCGGCCTTTGCCGCGGGCGAAACCCGAAGCGGTTTCGCTGGCGCGACCGACCGATCGTACTTTCTCTTCCCGGCGTTTGATCTTCTCTTGTTCCTGCGCCAAGTAACCCGTGATCCCGATGTAGGCCGCGCCCCGAGGGGTCACCTCGTAACGATAAGACCGACCGAAACTCGTTCGATTGTTCGACCGACTGCTTGCATACTGTCCGGTCACGTCGACCGGTGACCCGCGACCGGAGCCGGCCCCGTTATCAAATCCGGCCCCCAAGTTCATCGCCGAGCGACGGTTCCGTCCCATCCGTCCGGCCGCTCCGTCGGCGTTGTCGCCGCCCGTGTTCCGCGATCGACGAAGCCGGTCGCGACTCCCTTGATCCGAGGAACCTCCACTGTCGCTATCGGAGTCCGAACCGCCCGAGCGCGGCGGCCGTCCTTCGCCGAAGGTGTAATTGTCGAAGTTGGCGTTGCATTCTGAGACGGTGCTTTCGCCGCCTAAACTCGGAAGTTCCCCCTCATCCAGAAGGCAGAAAATGTACTCACCGATGTAGTTCCGCGCCCATTTATCGAAGGGTTTAAAGAGCGCCGCCGAGACGGCAAGTGCGACCGACAAGATAATGACGAGCAATAAAATGTATTCCACGAACCCTTGGCCGGACGACGAAGACAAAGTTCGTCGCGCAAAGGTCCGGGGGCCTAGCCATCTCGATCTCATTCCCCTATAATTTTAGCACATGGGCGTCTTGAAACGAGAGCGGCTGGTCTTTCTACTGATCATGACCGTCTTAATTTTAGACTTTGGCAGGGCAGACGCGCAGGGCCTGGACCTGAAGCCAGCCCGTGCCGCCGCCAAAGCGAAAGAACACGCCAAGGTCATCGAGATTATTTCACCTAAACTGGACGTCGCCCCCCGGGAGGGCTTTTTGCTCCTGGCCGCCGCGTACTCGGGAACCGAAAACCATACGATGGCGCTCAAAACCCTGAATGCGGCCGCCGCCAAGTTCCGCGGCGATCGCGAAATCTCGACCGAAATCGGCAAAACCTATATCGCTTTGAACAAAGAAAAAGAGGCGAAGGCCACCCTGAAAGACGTGATCGAAATCCACCCGAAGTACGAACCGGCGTACATGGTCATGGCCGATATCTATGAAAAGCGGAAAAATCGCTACGAGCTGCGCCTGTTGTATCAGGATCTTGTGGATAACGTCGGGGAAAAGCCCCAATACATCACGAAACTCTGCGATCTTGCGACCAAAGAGGGACACTATGAAATGTCCTTCCGCTTCTGCGAGCGCGCCGTTTTAAAAGCGCCCAAGGAACCGCTCAATCTCATCAATATCGCGAACGCCGCGAAGGAAACCGGTAGCTCCGAGAAAGCGCACCAGTACTACAAACGCGCCGCGGACTTGTTCCCGAAATCCGAGCTGGCGCAGGCTTCGTACGCCCTTTATTTGGACGAAATCAAAAATTCGGTCGAAAGCTACAGCTACTGGAAGCGCGCGACGGCCGCGGATGAAAAATCCAGCCGTGCTTGGGCTGGCCTTGCCTTCTCGGCATTGGAAATTCAGAAATTCGCGGAAACCATGAGCGCTTTTGAAAAGCTCTGCACTCTGGATAAAGCTGCCGAACGCCAACTGCGCCGGGGTGCTGGCCAGCTCAAAACGATGAAGCAAGAGCAGTGGTTGGAAAAGCTCACCGCGTTGATCAACACGTGCGACGATCTTGGTCAGAAGACCGGTAGTTTTCTTTAACCGACGGTCGGGAAGAAGCGCGCGAATCCCGGAGCCCGATCACGGATCACGGTCAAATTGCGGCCCGGTCCATCAAACTTGGGCAAACTCCGAATGGCCTCGCCGTCTTCCGTGGTGAGGCTGAGCAGCCCCCGTTTTTGACCACCACGGGCCGCGCGAAAATCCAGAACCTCAAATCCCATTCCGACGGCCGCCTCGGCCATCATGAACAGCTCGCCGATCGTTTCCGATTCGAAAAGAATCAAGTGCGCGCCGACCGGCTTGGATTCCAAGGCGTAGAAGGCCTTCAGTAAAGCATCCACATGCTTTTCGACGTAGACCGGCGTCACGCCTTCGTTCACACGCAGGCCCTGGCCAAACTCACGGAGTGAATGGATCTCGCCCATGAGGATCACGGTGGCCGAATCGCCACCGGGAAGGATCTCGATCAACTTCAGGTGCGCGTGGGTCGTAAAAACCTGCTGGGCCACCTGGTAGGCATGCCCCAACGCGCCGAAAGTGATGATCGCGAGTCCCGCCTCCATCAGTTTTCCATCACCACGCGACCGATCAGGTCGTATTCCATGCTGTCGGTGATTTCGACTTTCACGATGGTTCCGATTTCCGCTTGGCCGTCGTTGATCAAAACGACGCCATCGATTTCCGGCGCCTGCTGCGAAGTCCGACCCTGCAGAAGAAGCTCGGTCTCTTCCGAGTAGCCCTCGACGATGACGTCCAGGACACGGCCGATCATATCGCGATGACGTTCACGCGAAATGTTCTGCTGCACTTCCATGACGGCTTCGTAACGCTCCTGTTTGGTCTCTTCGTCGAGCTGGTTCGGCATTTTACCGCCGGGAGTGCTCTCTTCCGGAGAGTACTGGAAGCAACCCACGCGATCGAATTGTTGATCGACGAGGAACTCCAGGATCTCTTCGAACTGCTCTTGCGTCTCGCCGGGGAAACCGACGATGAACTGCGTGCGGATAACCGCGTCCGGAAGCTCCGTGCGGATCATCTTCAGCACATCTTCGATTTCCGCGCGGGTCATCTTGCGGTTCATCGACTTCAATACCTGGTCGTTGATGTGTTGCAAGGGCATATCGAAGTAACGAACGAGCTTCGGTTGCTCTTTCATCAATTGGATCAGCTCCGGCGTCACGCCGTCCGGATAGAGATACAGCATGCGGATCCACTCGATGCCTTCGACCTTGCACAGCTCACGCAAAAGCTCGACCGGAGTTTCGATGGCTTCTTTGTTTTTACGACGGAGATCCCAACCGTAGTCCGTGAAATCATGGCTGATGATGATCAGCTCTTTCACGCCGCCCGCCGCCAGGAGCTTCGCTTCGTTCACGACGTTTTGCATATTCCGCGACTGCAGATTTCCGCGGATCAGCGGAATCGCGCAGAAAGCGCAACGCTTCAAGCAGCCTTCCGAAATCTTCAGGTAGGCGCGGTGACGGGGCTGCGAGTTCACGCGGGGCGTGCTCTCTTCCTGCAGGTAGGTCGGCAGATTGAAGAACGTCTTCTGCGTGTTGCCACCTTTGTGGCTTTTCAGAATCTTCGAAATATTCTGGAACTCACCCGAACCGACGAACAAGTCCGCTTCGGGAAGACCTTCGACAAGATCGTTCTTGTAACGTTGCGTGAGGCAACCGGCGACGACGATACGTCCGACTTGGCCGCCTTCTTTCAGCTTCGCCATATCGAGAATGCGCGAGATCGATTCTTTTTTCGAATCTTCGATGAAGCCGCAGGTATTGATGACGACGGTATCCGCACCTTCGGCATCGCCGACGACTTGAAAACCATCTTTCATCAGGGTGCCGGCCATGATTTCGCTATCGACGAGATTTTTGGGGCAACCCAGTGAGATAAAGTGGACTTTTTCGCTCATAATTCGGTGACCTGCGCGCCCTTCTCAGGGGTGTATTGAAAGATCTTGGCGTTTTTCTTCTTCTGAAAAACGGTTCCCGAGAACTTCATCGTAGTTTTGTTGCCGAGTTCGTCCGAGTACTCGACTTCGTTGAAGACTTTGTCTTTGGTATTGATGCGGAACTTCAGATCGCTGACTTGGATCTGCGTGCTCTTCGGCTTCGCCGTGATTTCCAAGGTCGTGCCGTCCTGTTTCGCATCCAGCATGTCGAACTTCGCCATCAGGCCCTGTTCCACCAACAGGTCCCCCAGCAGGATCTGATTCTGATTTTTCTTATCCAGCTTCGCTTTCGCGACCTGCACTTTGCCGCCGCTGCCTTCGGGAGGATACTGCGCGTTCCACAACGTGCCGCCGTCGTAAACGATCAGCGACTTGTCGGGCTCGTTGAGCTCCAGGCGAAAACGTTTCGACGCAAGGAAGGCTTTGCCTTTGTTGGTCTTTTCGCGCCCCAGGATTTCGGAAACGACGGTCTTCTCAAGATCAATTTCCACATACGCCGCCTTTTGGTAGCGGATGATCGTCGATCGCAGATCGCCCAACTGCTTTTTCGAAACCTCGGCAGAGGCTTGTACGGCCGAAAACAGAAAGGCCATCGACAGAAGCGCGGTTGTCAGTTTCATGGGCAAGGATGTACCAGAGAAGCCCCTATGGCGCAAGGCGGCTTCGGCGGGCCAGACTCCAAATTTCGTAGGAATTTCCAGCACCCTCGCTCTTCTCCTGGAGGCTGCGCAACGCCATCAAGCTGGTCGCTCCGGTCGTTACAATATCATCGACCAGAACCCATAGGACGGTCCTGGCGGGGTCTTCGGGAGTCCCCCTCGCCCGGAGTCCGCCTCTCGCTTCCGGCGCCATGGAGACGCGGCGGACGTCCGAGAGCCGCTGTCGGCGCGTCTTCCGCTTCTGCGGCAGGCCCCAAGTGGCCGCCTGTGCCAGCTCTTCCCCTTCGACCCCCAGGATCTCGGCGAAACCCTTGGCAAAGTCTGCCGCGTGGGTGCGGTACGGGTTCGAGTTCGGCAGGGCGAACAATCGGATCTCGGACTTTTGAAAGACCTCCACGGCGTGCTGGTTTATGAAAAGTTGCGCCAGCTCGGCCCAGGTCTTTTCCCGCCCCCTTCCCTTCAAACCCAGAATCGCGGACGAAAGGGCATCACTCTCTTGCGGCACCCAGTCCCAGAGCGACCGGCAACGGGTTCGCGGATCAAGTGGATGTGGAAAAACCAAAGCCTCGCTAAATACGCGATCCAGTTCGCGCAGACAGTGACGGCACAAAGAACGTCCCGACCACAAAAAAAGGCCGCAACCGTCGCAGTTTCCGGGCGACGGACCGAAGGGAATTGTCAGAAGGTGTTTCAACTCACGTAAGGCTTCCATGTGCCGAAGAACTGCGAAGACCGTACCGCTCAAACATTATGGTAAGGCAGGCCCTTCAGGATCGCGAAGCCGCGATAAATTTGCTCGAGCGCGACGATCTGGGCCACCCAGTGGTTCATCACGAGTTTCGAAAAGCTGATCGTCGTTTGCGCACGGGATTTCACATCATCGTTCACGCCGTAGGCTCCGCCGATGATGAAGACGATTCGTTTCTTTCCGCTCATTTGGAATTGATTGATCTTCTTCGCGAAGCCTTCCGAATCCAGGCTTTGCCCCCGCTCATCGAACAGCACGACGTAATCGTCGTCCTTCAGCGCCGCGAGCAGCGACTTGGAGTCTTCTTTCTTTTTCACTTCGGAGTTTTCGCGAGAAGCCCCGGTTGAGCCCGTGACTTCCAACATCTCGATCTTCTGGAGGGGATCGATTTTGCGCAGATAGTCCTCGAGACCTTCCTTCACCCAAGCGGGTTTCGCGGATTTCAGGGTCAAGAGGACGAACTTCATCTATTTCAGCGTGGGATCTTGGAGCTTCAGGTCTTTACCCTGCGCCCACAGGTTCTCGAGGCTGTATTCCTGACGGATGTAATCGTAGAAAACGTGAACGATCAGCGAGCCGTAATCGACCAGCACCCAACGACCTTCATCGGCGCCCTCAAGTGACTGCGGATAGACGTTGAATTCGGTTTTCACCGCATCGGCCACGGCTTCGGCCAGCGCCGTCGCGTGACGGGTCGATGTCGCCGAGCAGATCACCGCGAATTCGGACGGCGCCGTCATCGGACGCAGGTCGAATCCGCGTACGCCGATGGCTTTGCGCTCAAACAGCACATTCGCGACAAATTTCGCGAACTCCTCGTAGTCGCCGATTTTCTCTTTGAGCGGAGCGTAGAGACCCGAATTTTTAATCTTCAGTTCCACACCAAGCGGCAAATATTTTTCGACCGAGCGGCCGCTACGCAGCCACTTACGCAGATCCGTCGCCGAAACTTCGACGTCCTTCAGCTGCAGAAACTGAAGTTCCTTACCCGATTTCAAAGTGAAGAAGTTGAAATCCTGGTCGGTGATCAAGGGTTGCAGGAACTCCGGAAGGTCCTCTTGGGTCCGCGGCAGTTCAAAGCCGGGACGCGAGCAAACGACCAGGTTCGCGATGTCGAGGATCTTCTTCCAGTCTTTCCACTCTTCCAGTTCGTTCAGAAGATCCATCCCGATCACCAACGACAGCTCGTCGTTGGGATGTTCCGCTTTGAGCTCTTCCAAAGTTTGGATCGTGTAGCTGGTCTTGCCGCGCTTCACTTCACGGTCGTCGACGACGTAACCGGCGCCCAGATCCGAAAACGCGATGCGGGTCAGATCCAAACGCTCTTCCGCCGAAGGGCCGTCGATTTTTTTCTTCAGCGGATTTTTCGCACTGGGGATCACGCGCAGTTCATTCAAACCCGCCTTTTCCTTTACCGTGCGCGCCACATTCAAATGACCAAAGTGAGGCGGGTTAAAACTTCCACCCAGAATACCGATCTTCATTTACGTCCCCTTTTCCGAGGGAAAAACGTGCTCACGCAAACGGTACAGCAGTTGATCCACGTTTTTACCCGCGACCGCCGAGATCGCGAGGGGCTCTTCGCCCGTTTCTTTTTTGAACGCGGCCTTCATCGCCGTGAGTTTCGCTTCCGTCAAAGTGTCGATCTTGTTCAGAACGACCAACTGAGTCCGCGTCGTCAACGGGAAGAATCCATCACGCTCTTTGTTCATGCGATCGTACTGCACCAGTTCTTCGTTGATATCGCGATAAGCTTGCAGCGCGATATCAACTTCACCCGAAGAGGTGTCGATCATATGCACGAACACCCGCGTGCGCTCGATGTGTTTCAAAAATTGAATGCCCAAACCCACGCCCTGGTGCGCACCCCGGATCAAACCCGGGATATCCGCAACGACGAACGAGGTGAACTCACCCGCTTTGACGACACCGAGGTTCGGCGTCAACGTGGTGAAAGGATAGTCCGCAATCTTGGGCCGTGCGGCCGAGATGCGCGAAATCAGCGTCGACTTTCCCGCGTTCGGAAGCCCGATGATACCGACGTCGGCGATCAGCTTGAGCTCTAAAGTCACGGTCATTTCTTGTTCGTCTTCGCCCGGTTGGGCCTTTTCGGGAGCCTGGTTCACACTGTTTTTAAAGAACCAGTTCCCTTTGCCGCCGCGACCGCCCTTCAAAAGGACAACCTCTTGAACGTCGGTCAAATCCGCCAAAACTTGGCCGTCTTCACCGCGCACCACCGTCCCCGGAGGGACGAGCAGAACGAGGTCTTCCCCGTCCGCGCCCGCGCAATTCGAGGACTCGCCGGGATTTCCATTCGGAGCGGCGTATCTTTTCATCGGTCGAAAATCGACGAGAGAGTTGGAGTTAGGGAATGCACGGAAAATCAGATCGCCGCCCTTACCGCCATCACCACCATCGGGTCCACCCCGCGGTGTCATGGCCTCACGCCGGAAACTGACTTTACCAGGCCCCCCATGCCCAGAAGCGATTCGAATCTTGATCTCGTCGATAAACTTCATGCGTAAATAAAAAGGAGCCACGAGGGCTCCCTTTTTCTCCTATGCCGTTAGGTTCTTTGCCGAAACCTATGCGGTTTTGGCTTCAGCCTTCGGATAGACGCTGATCCGGAAACGTGTTTTCGAATCGCGCTCGAATTTCACCAGGCCCTCGATGATCGAGTAGATGGTGTGGTCACGGCCCATTTTCACGTTCGTGCCCATGTGGAATTTAGTTCCGCGTTGACGGACGATAATGGTGCCCGGCTGCACCAACTGACCACCGAAGCGTTTCACGCCAAGGCGTTTACTTTGTGAGTCGCGTCCGTTCTTTGTACTACCGCCGGCCTTCTTACTTGCCATGCTTCACCCCGATTATTTCTTGCTAACTTTTTTCTTAGCGGTTTTCTTTTTCGCGCCCGAAGCTTTCTTCGCGACTTTCTTTTTCGCGGGTGCAGCTTTTTTCGCTACTTTTTTCTTCGCAGCGGTTTTCTTGGGAGCGGCTTCTGTTGCCGTGTCGTCGCCTTTGATGCGTGCTTCGGCACGAGCAATGCGAGCGTCGACTTTCGACTGGATGCGCTCCAGGCGAGACTTATCGACGTCAACGACGTTCGCCGAACCTTCCGCCTTCGCGGTGTTGCCACCGAAAGCGATCGACTTCACGAACAGCTCTGTGAAAGGCTGACGGTGAGTCTTGAAGCGGCGATAGCCTTGACGGCGTTTCTTTTTGAAGACGATGACTTTGCGATCTTTGGTTTGTTTCGTCACAACCAGAGTCACGCTCGCGTCTTTGACGAGAGGCGCGCCCACGCTGGGATTGTCCCCACCGATCATAAGCACTTCAGTCAGGTTAAACTCAGAACCCAGAGCATTATCGAGCTTTTCAACACGAATCACATCACCCGGTTCAACACGATATTGCTTACCGCCGGTGCGAATAATGGCGTACATTTTCAGGACCTCACTTCTACGAAGACAAGACTTTTACAATGAATTGCGTCTTAAAGTCATGGGTTCTTGCCTGTTGGTTGGCGCCTTGTCAATGCCTTGTCGTGACGGTGGAGAGAGGACCCGGGTCGGCGGTGCGAGGCTCCCCTGGCGGGAATCCGCCGAAATCAGGGACCCCCGCCGCAGGGGCATGAAAGAACTTCAGAAATCGCAGATTTATGAGGCGCGTCACTTCTCCCGTGGAGGCCCAATCCCGCTAAACTGAATCTTGGAGCGACGCCGCTCCCTCGTTTCAAGGAGTGAATCGATGACGATCTTGCGCGCCCTGTTGGCGCTTCTCCTCTTCAGCTCGACGCCCGTTTTTGCGGCGAACGAAACCTCGATCTTCCGGTGTATGGAAGGCCTTCAAGGACTGCTCGTTCCCGAGGATATGAACTTCCGCCGGATCGAAACCCCCTCGGGACCGCAGTACCTGGTGCAAAGCCCTCCCCGCTACGTTCTGTTCGATGGCCGCGGTCATCGTTTCGTCGACACCACGAAGCTCGACCCCGCCTTCCGCACCGAGGTGAAAGGCATCGATGGCGTCACCATTCCCGAAATCCGCCTGGCGTTCCCCGGGGTTCGCGGCGAGCGTCCGCTGGACGACAAGGCCTACCAGCCCCTGATCGTCCGCGAGGGAACCATCGTCGAGAACGGCAAGATCATGAGCTGGCTGTCGGGCGACTACGGCGTCGACGGCAAGAAATGGTCTTTGCGGATGCCGAAGTCCGAACCGCTTTACAAGAACGTATGGATGGGCAAGCCCGCCGTGGGCTTTCGCGACCAAAAGCATATCGTCATGGACAGCGTCGACCCGGACGTCTTCGACAAATCGGTGAAGAAATCCTTCTACATCGGAATTTTGGATCGAATGTACAACCTGGCCGTCGAGGCTTTGGATGCCCCCGCCCCCCGTGCGCGCGAACTCAGCCAAAAAATGCAAAAGGCGAAGGCGGAATGCGCGGCCTATTTCGAAGAGTCGGTTCGTGAGGGTCGCACCTCGAGTCGGGAGATGGAAGAGCTGCACTTCGCCATGGACAAAATCGTCTACTCGCCGAATTCCGGCGTGAAGCCGGTCGAAGCGAAGAAACCCGCCACGAAAGAAAGCGACGGAGTGCAATAGTCATGGCCAGCGATCACCGCCACGAGGAGCTGCGCCGGACCCTTAAACTGGACCGCTACAAGGCCTTACTTTTCGACTGCGACGGCACGATCGCGGACTCGATGGACGCCCATCTGCAGGCCTGGAATATCGCCCTGAAAAAACAGGGTGGCTACATCACGGCCGAAGAGAACCAAAAGTTCGCGGGCCAGCCCACGCAAAAGATCGTCGATCAGTTGAACAAACTGCGCGGCACGCAGATCGACGGCGACCGCGTCGCGCACGAAAAGGAAGAGGCCTTCTTAACGCTCATCGACCAAATCGAAGCCATCGCGGACGTGGCGGAAATCGTCGCGGCTTTTCATGGGATGGTCCCGATGGCCGTCGTTTCCGGCGGGGGACGTCGGGCCGTTCTGCGCACGCTCGAGCAGTTAAAGATGAAAGAGATCTTACCGGTCGTCATCGGCGCCGAGGACTACGAACACGGAAAGCCGGCGCCCGACTGCTTTTTGATGGCCGCGAAAGCCTTGGGCGTTCAAGCCGCCGACTGCTTGGTCTTCGAAGACGCCGAACTCGGCATCCAAGGCGCGAAGGCCGCCGGGATGGGCTACATCCTCGTGACCCGCGCGGGCCTCGACCTGACGAAGTCGGCGTATTAGCATTAGTAGAATTTATTGTAATCGAGGGGCTCACCAAAACCTTTGATCTCGGAAGGGAGCGGGCCTTCGTACTCGATCACGAAATGCATATCGTGCTTTTCGTAATATTCAGCGATCTCTTTGCGAAACTCTTCACCATCCGCATCGCCACTCTCTTCCGCCCACGAGTCGCGAAACAGGAATGCGATATAGGTCGAGCGGACCGAAGGCTCAACTTCGAAATAGGGATCCTGATCGAACTGTGCTTTCAGGATGCGCCCGCTTTGCGGAATCGTGAAACCCAACGCATAACTGCAGCCCACGAACGGCAGACCCGTAACACTGGGCCCGGCTTCACATTTCGAAACGTCCATTTTTAGGCGCAGGGTCACGCGCTCGATGCGCACTTCACCGCCACGAACAACTTCCGTGACCGCGTGCGCGGCCAACACCATCAACGACATCACCAACAAAACTGCGTATTTCATCATGTCCCCGAGGAACTATGCCCCAACGGTGGAGTCAATATCGTCGCCGCCTCCCCGAAAATTTTAGTGAGTTGCGCAGTTCCGCGGCGAAGGCTAGGTTTCCGCGCGGAGGCATTCATGAGCACGCACAGCACCTTCGTCGGCTACATCCTTTGGATCTTCGGCTTCACCGGAGCCCACCGGTTCTACTTTGGAAAACCGATCAGCGGGACGATTTACTTCTTCACGTTCGGGCTGCTGCTCGTCGGCTGGATCATCGATCTGTTCCTGATTCCGTCCATGGGGCGCGAAGCAGACCGCCGTTACCGCACGGGGCCCAAAGACTATACGCTCGCGTGGATCTTCCTGACCTTCTTGGGGATGTTCGGCGTCCACCGGTTTTATCTCGGGAAATGGATCACCGGCCTGATTTGGCTTTTGACCGGTGGTTTGTTTTTGGTGGGATACCTCTACGACTATTGGACGTTGAACGGCCAAGTCGACGAGGCAAATCGCTAACGCGTGCCCGCGCCATGGCGGACCGCCGCGCCCCCACCCGTACTCTCGGGGGCGTACTTATCGGCGACGTGGTAAAAACCGCGATCGAGTTCATTCTGTGACCAGCCCGGAAAACCGCGCGCGTTCATCGCGTTTTGCAGCTTCGTCATCCGCTCCTTCAACTTCAGGAACTGCGCCTCGGTTTTGATGTACTTGGCTTTCATGCAGCCTTTTTCCGAGTTGAACTTCCCCTGCGCGTCTTCCCCACCGCATGAACGAGGATGACGCGCATGTCTCATTATCGACGAAATCGGACACGGGCACGCAACTGAAATGTTCGCGAACCCGTCGCCCGTCCCGACCTGAGACACTTAGATGATGAAGATCTCGTACTGCTCGACGTGGTAGTTCGGCTCGATCTTGAAGGTCACCGAGCGGCCGACTTTGGCTTCGATGAAATTCAAGGTCTCCCCTTCGACTTCGTAGATCCAGTCGACGATCGAGCTGTGGCAGTGGACCATGATGTTCGCTTTCTTCTGCTGCTCGATCTTCGGCAAATCGCGTTCGAGTTCGCGGAAAATCTCGTTCGCGACCGTCGACTTGCGTTTCAGGTAGCCCTTCCCTTCGCAATAAGAGCAGGGTTCGCATAACGTTTTGATCAGACTCGGGCGGATGCGCTTACGGGTCATCTCGACCAGACCCAACGGCGACATCGAAATGATGTTCGTACGCGCGCGGTCGCTGTGGAGCTCTTCTTCCAGCGCGGTCAGGATCTTTTCGCGATGGGAGTCTTTTTCCATGTCGATGAAGTCGATGATGATGATTCCGCCGCAGTTACGGATGCGCAGCTGATGCGCGATCTCGCGTACGGCTTCGAGGTTCGTCTTCAGGATCGTGTCCTCAAGATCTTTTTTACCGACGAAACGGCCCGTGTTCACGTCGATCACGACGAGGGCTTCGGCTTCATCGACGACGATGTAACCGCCGGACTTCAGCCAGATCTTGCGATCCATCGAACGCGAAATCTCGAGGTCGACGTCGTACATATCGAACAGCGGTTTACGCTCTTCGTAGTGCACGATGTTCTGTTTGTATTTCGGCATCAGCTGGGACACGAATTTGACGACTTTTTTGTGAACTTCGGCGTCGTCAACCCAAACGACCGACACATCTTCGTTCATCAGATCGCGGAGCGCGCGCAGCTCGACGTCCAACTCTTGATGGACGGGACCGATGCCCTTTTTCTTTTCGTAGCTCTTCAAAATCTCTTTCGCCAAGCGATCGAGATATTCGACGTCGTTACGCAAGGATTCGTCGGGAGCGGCTTCGCCCGCCGTACGCACGATCACGCCGCCGGACGGGTTGATCTTTTGCACGATGGAACGCAGACGTTCGCGTTCGGCTTCACTTTCGATCCGGCGCGAGATCCCCAAGTGGCGAACCGTGGGCAAATAGACGACGTAACGACCGGGCAACGAGATGTGCGTGGTCAGACGCGCGCCCTTCGTGCCGATCGGATCTTTCGCGACCTGCACGAGGATGTGTTGTCCCTCTTTCAAAAGCTCCTGAATGGGAGTTTTCGGAGGCTCGGGCAGATGGTGATCTTCGTCGTCATGCAGACTTTGGCCGCGCTCGTGACCGCCCTCGCCGTCGCCAAAACCTTCGTCCAGGTCACCGCGAATATCGCCGACGTAAAGGAAAGCGGCCTTTTCCAGACCGATATCCACAAAGGCCGCCTGCATGCCCGGCAGGACCCGAATGACCTTTCCACGGTGGATCGTCCCGACCAAGGTCGGGGAGGTTTTGCGCTCAATTTTGAAGTCGGTCAGCGTCCCGCCCTCTACGTAGGCCACGCGGGTTTCGTTAGGACGGCAATTGATGAGGATTTCTGCGGACATAGCTTAAGCCTTCTGTGATTTCGACCGATGAGTGTCTTGAAGGAAGTGATCTATGGCAAGTGTCGATGAGCTGCTTAAAATCATGCGTGAACAGGATGCGTCCGACCTTCATGTGACCAGTGGCGCGCCCCCGTTTCTGCGACTTCACGGAAGCATGGTTCCGTTGAGCAACTTTCGGGATCTTTCCAACCAAGACGTACAGGGTCTTCTATTCGAAATCCTGAGTGAAAAGCAAAAGAAACAGTTCATTGAAAAATGGGAACTCGATTTCGCGTATCAGATCCCAGGCATCGGGCGTTTCCGGGTGAATATGTTCATGCAACGCCGTGGACTTGGCGCCGTATTCCGGATCATTCCCGAAAAAATCAAAACGGCGGAAGAGCTCGGTCTGTCCAAAGGCATCATGGATCTGATCGATTGCGACAAGGGACTCGTGCTCGTCACGGGCCCCACCGGTTCCGGTAAGTCGACGACGCTCGCCGCGCTGATTCACCACATCAACGCGAGCCAAGATCTACATATCATCACGGTGGAAGATCCCATCGAATTCGTGCACCAGAACGTCAAATCATTGGTGAACCAACGTGAGGTCGGGACGCATACGAAGTCTTTCGCGAACGCGCTTCGCTCGGCTTTGCGTGAAGATCCCGATGTCATGCTCGTCGGAGAGATGCGTGACCTCGAGACGATTTCGCTCGCCTTGACGGCGGCGGAAACCGGTCACTTGGTCTTCGCAACTCTGCACACCAACTCGGCCGCCAAAACCATCGACCGTATCATCGACGTCTTCCCTGAAGGACAACAGCAACAGGTTCGCACCATGTTGGCCGAGTCGCTCCGTGGCGTCGTCGCGCAAACGCTCTTCCGCCGCGCAGACGGTCAGGGACGGGTCGCGGCCCACGAAGTCATGCGCTGCAATCGCGCGATCTCGAACTTGATTCGCGAAAACAAGATTCACCAAATCCCTTCGGCCATTCAAACCGGTGCTTCGCAGGGCATGGTGCTTTTCGAAAAATCCGTGGATGAGTTGGTCCGCAAAGGAAAGATCTCGCGCGAAGACGCGCTGACGTTCATCGGTAAGACCGACGACGTGCCCAAAGCGAGCTAGAACGACCAGGTATAAGCTGCCAAAGGGACCGCCGCCGGCGGTCCTTTGCTTTTGGGCGCTTCGGCGAAGAGCGAAAGCTCCGGCCGGGGGGGCAAAGCCATGGCCATATCCGAAGGCTCCATCATGACGTAGCCCACGCCCGCGATCAGCCCCGCGCCCAAACCCGCGTAAATGTTTCCCGTATGGTCTTGGGGACGACCGTAAAAGCTGAGTGTTGAAAGTCCCAGCACCGCCCCGCCCAGTCCGCAGAAAATGACCGTCGCCACACTCCGACGCACGCCCTGCAGCTCGCTGCTGCCTTGCGCGTTCGCGGTGTTCAGGTGGGCCAGCAACAAAGCCATGACGAGGACCAGCTTGTACGGAATTTTGTTGAGGCGCGTGTGACGTGCTGACATATGATTCAAATCCCAGCATACAGCGCCGGGGGAGGCAAGCCTTGACCATCACGAACGCGAAAGAATTGGCCCGGTTTATCGATCACACCCTGCTGAAGCCGGACGCCAGCGAAAATGACCTCCGCAAGATGTGCACCGAAGCGCGCGAACATGGCTTCTTCGGCGTTTGCGTGAACTCGATGCACGTTCCCTTCGTCGTCCAAGAGCTCAAAGGTTCGAGCGTGCAGATCGTTTCGGTCATCGGCTTTCCATTAGGCGCCATGGATACCCGCGCGAAAGCCTTCGAGGCCGAGCTCGCGTTGAAAAATGGCGCGCGCGAAATCGACATGGTCATCGACATCGGCGCGATGAAAGAAAAGAACTTCAACCGCGCCGAAAAAGACATCGCCGCGATCGCCGCCGTTTGCAAAGACCACACACTGAAAGTGATTTTGGAAACCGTCTTTTTGACGGACGAGGAAAAACGGATCGCGTGTACTTTGACCCGCAATGCGGGCGCGCATTTCGTGAAAACCTGCACCGGTTTCGCCGGCGGGGGCGCCACGATTTCGGATATCGCCCTCATGCGGGAAGTGGTTGGAGCCGATTTCGGAGTGAAGGCCAGTGGCGGCATCAAAACCACCGCCGCCGCCATCGCACTGATCGACGCGGGCGCGACCCGCTTGGGCACAAGCTCGGGCGTCGCGCTGATTCAAGGCCAAGCCGCGGGTCCGGGTTACTGATGGAACCCCTTCTTCCCGCAAAATTCATTCGCCGCAAACGCGACGGTCAAGAGCTCGGCGACGCCGAGATTCAGGAATGGATCAAGGCGTACACCGATGGCACCGTGACGGACTATCAAATGTCGGCCTTCCTGATGGCGGTCTACTTTCGCGGAATGACGAATACCGAAACTCTCGCGATGGTGAAGGCGATGATGGCCTCGGGCGAAGTTCTGACTTGGCCGGGTCATGATCTGTTCAAGGTCGACAAACATTCGACCGGCGGTATCGGCGACAAGACGAGTTTGATCTTGGCCCCCATCGTCGCGGCGGCCGGGCTGGCCGTGCCGATGATGTCCGGCCGCGGCCTGGGACATACCGGCGGCACCCTCGATAAACTGGAATCGGTCCCCGGCTTCAATACCCAAACCACATTGCCGGAGTTTGATCGGCTGGTTCGTGAAAATCGCATGGGTATGATCGGTCAGACGACCGCGATTTGTCCCGCCGATCGGAAGATGTACGCCCTTCGCGACGTCACCGGAACGGTGGAAAGTCTGCCGCTCGTCTGCGCGAGCATCATGTCGAAGAAACTCGCCGAAGGAATCGACGGCTTGGTTCTCGATGTGAAGTACGGCAATGGCGCCTTCTTCAAAGATCAAGAAAAGGCGCGGGAACTTGGCAAGGCCCTCAAGGCGATCGGCACCCAGTACGGCAAAAAAGTCGTCGTGCTTTTGACCGATATGAACCAACCTCTCGGCGCTTTCGCCGGCAATGCCTTGGAAATTTTCGAATGCCACGAGATTCTCAAAGGCGCGACCCGACCCGGCGCGCGCGGCCAAGACCTGTACGCCGACACCCGCGCATTGAGCCTCGAGCTCGCCGCGCAGATGCTGCAGTTGGGTCGCCCCGAGATGAAAATCGAAGCCTGCCGCGCGGAATGTGATCGTATCCTGAAATCCGGCGAAGCGCTGAAAGCATTCGAGCTCATGTTGTCCGCCCAAGGCGGGCGCCTCGCCGAGCTTCCCCATGCGGAACATCGCCACGTGGTCAAAGCGCCGCGCGCGGGATATATTCACGCCTTCGAAACGGAAAAGATCGGGTACCTGAACGTCGCGCTCGGCGCGGGACGCTTGAAAGTCACCGATACGATCGATCCCGTTTCGGGTATGGAATTCCACGCCAAAGTGGGCGACCGTATTGAAGCGGGCGAGGCCCTCGTGACCGTTTACGGTCGCGACGCCGAAAAACTCCGCGCCATCGAGAATGACGTGACCGCCGCGATTCACATCGGTGAAGCGGCTCCCTCCGCGAAGCCCTTGATCCTGGCCACGCTTTAAGTTCGTTTCGATTGAACGATCTCTTCACCAAGAGCGATCACGTCGCAGGTCGCTTCGGCTTGCGTGGACCGGCGGTTCGTGTTGATCTAACGATCACTATGGAACAATTTTGGATCTGGTTGATTCTAGGACTGGCGCTTATCGGTGCCGAACTGCTGTCGGGCGCTTTCGTGATTTTGTTTTTCGGAGTCGGCGCGCTCATCACGGCCGTCACGGTCATCGTCACGATCATTCCGCTCGCCTTGCAGATTTTGATCTTCGGGGTCAGCTCGCTGGCCCTGTTGATGATTTTCCGCAAACGCTTCATCAAAACCGTCTCGGAAGAAGAGAAGAAGCGCTCGCTGTCAGCCGACGTCGACACGCAACTCATTCTTTCGGAAAGCCTCGCCCCCGGCGCCGAGGCGATGGTCGCGTATCAAGGCACGCATTGGACCGCCGTGAATTTGGAAAATGAAGAGCTGAAACAAGGTACACGCGTGCGTATCGAGCGCACCGAAGGCATCAAGATTTTCGTGCGCCGCGCGCACTAAAAGGAGCACCCCTATGGAGATTTCTTTCGCACTGGTATTTTTGATCGTGGCGGTGATCTTCGCGGTGAGCGCGATCCGCATCGTTCCCCAGCAGAGCGCGTTCGTGGTCGAACGACTGGGTCGTTACTCGCGCACCATGGAGCCCGGACCGCACTTCATCGTGCCGTTCGTCGACCAAATTCGTTACAAACACTCCCTGAAGGAGTTCGTTCTCGATATCCCCGAACAGATCTGCATCACGAAGGATAACGTCTCCGTCGCGATCGACGGGGTCGTGTTCTTCCGTATCGTGGATCCGTTCAAAGCCACCTACGGGATCAACAACTACGCGCAGGGTCTGGTGCAACTGGCGCAAACGACCTTGCGTTCCGAAATCGGTAAATTGGATCTGGATCGCAGCTTCGAAGAGCGTGAACATATCAACCGCGCCGTCGTCATGGCCGTCGAAAACGCGACCGAGCCGTGGGGCGTGAAGATCCTGCGTTACGAGATCAAGTCGATCACTCCCCCGCGCGACGTCCTGGAAGCCATGGAAAAACAAATGCGCGCCGAGCGTGAAAAACGCGCGAAAATTTTGGAATCCGAAGCGGATCGCGATTCGAAGATCAATCGTGCCGAGGGTTTCAAACAAGAAACCATCAAAACTTCGGAAGCCGAAAAAATCCGTCAGATCAACACCGCAGAGGGTGAAGCTTCGGCGATCTTCTCGGTCGCGAAAGCCACGGCCGACGGTTTGCGCGAAATCTCGCTGGCCCTCACCCAGCCCGGCGGCGACCAAGCGGCACGTCTGCGCATGGTCGAAGAGTACATTAAGCAATTCTCGGCCGTCGCCTCGGACGCACGCGCCGTGATCGTTCCCGCCAACGTCAGCGACCCGACCTCGCTCCTCGCGACGATCACGACGGCTTACGATCACTTGAAAGTAAAAGGCTAAGCAGGTGGTCTCCCGGCGCGCCCTCCTTGGGTATGGTTTGGGCGCCGCCGGCTCGCTTCTTCTTCCCGGCTGCGCGACCCGCGCCGTTCGCGGTCCCGCCGGGAAACCTCGCTCTGAATCCATCGCCATCGTCGGTGCCGGTGCCGCGGGACTCGCGGCCGCGCAAGAGCTTCGTCGTCGCGGATTTATGAACCTCTCCATTTTCGAAGCCCGAAATCGCATTGGCGGCCGCGTCCACACCCTCGCCGCCGATGACGGTACACCCTACGAACTCGGCGCCGGTTGGGTGCACGGACACACCGACAACAGCATCTACAGCCTGATGAAAGAGCGGAACTTTCCTTTGCGGCTTTCCGGAAGCAATTCCGATACGCAGCTTTGGAACGCACGCGGCCTTCCCGTCACCCGCAACGAATCACGCAAGCGCCACGCGAAATTCGTCAGGTATCTCGAAAGAATCCGTGAAAACGCAAAGGCCGAAGAATCCCTCGCGGAAGCGATCCACCGCCTGGGACCCCTACCCGATCCGTGGACGGAACACTTTTTACGCTCGAACGTCGTCGAAACCGAAGGCGCCGAACTCAATGAGCTCGCCGCTCGTGAACCCAACGCCCCCGGAGGAGCGGACGGATTCGACTTCATTCCCGGCCCGGGCTACGCCGCTTTTTTCGAAGGCGAGGCCCGCCAACTCTCCGTTCATCTGAACGTCCGTGTGGAAGCCATCGGTCTGGAGCGCGACGACGTTCGGCTTTCCATCAGTGAGAATGGCCAACCGCGCACCGAAAACTTCTCTGCCGTCATTTTGACCCTTCCCCTCGGAGTCCTCAAAGCGCGCCCGGAGATTTTTGAATTCAACCTTCCCGATTGGAAACAAGCCGCCATCAACAACATCGGCTATGGCCATTTCGCGAAAATCATTTTGCGGTTTCCCGAAGCCTTTTGGCCACCCGATGCGCGCTGGATGGAACGCATGGGCGCCGCCGACCGCATCACCCAGTTCTTCCCTTTAAGCCCCTTCACCGGCTCGAAGACTTTGATCGGAATCGCGGGCGGACGCCAGGCCATGGAATGGCAAAACGCGACCGACGAACGACTGCGCAAACACGCCACGAAACAACTTCGTCAGCAGTTCGGAAAACGCGTCCCCGACCCCGTCCAGATGATCCGCACGGACTGGAGCTACGATCCCTTCGCGCGTGGCGCGTATTCTTTTTTCGCGAAGACAACTTCCGTCACCGACTATGAAAAACTCGCCGCACCCCTGAACGATCGTCTGTATTTCGCGGGCGAGGCGACCAACGCCGCCGACTACGGCACCGTTCATGGCGCCTGGGATTCCGGCCGTCGCGCGGCCGCGGAGCTCGCGCAAAAATTCACCTAGCCTGTTGATTGGCGCCTAGCCGCTGGTCCAGTCTTTCACGCCAGCGCAATCCTAGACTGAGACGATTCCCTACCCTGACCGAAAAGCTAACCGGGCACTCGCAAACCCGCGTCCATCAAGTATTCCCGGCCGTTCATGACGAGCGCTTCGGGGGACGCGGCAGGATGCCCGGAAGGTCACATGGAAGTTCGACACTCATTGTACGCGGTGGCGTTGGCGCTCTCACTTTCCGCTTGCGGTCAAAAGTCTTCGAATACGGTATTCCCCGAATCCGTCAACCGCGCGCAATCCTGCTCGGGCGATATGATCGCCGATCAATTCATCGTGCAGTGGGAGGACGGACGCCGCAGTCTGGAGTCCGCCGCGAACGCCGAGGAATTCAAAAAGAACTTCGTCGAATCGCGCCTACCGCAAATCCGTCACGTCGAGTTCAACAAACGAATCAAACTGCATCCGGCGGTCATGCGCGCCTCGGGTGAGCTGCAAACTCAGGCTTCGAGCATGGTCAATTGGGGACAAGAGAACATCGAGGCCGCCAACGTCTGGGCGGCGGGTTACAAAGGGGCCGGAGTTCTGGTCGGTATCGTCGATACCGCCGTCGACGTTCATCACGCACAGCTGTCCGCGCAAATCGCGATCAATACCTCGGAAAAAAACGGCCGCACCGGCGTCGATGACGACGGCAATGGACTGGTCGACGATGTCCTCGGATGGGATTTTCTGGATGAAGTCCCCATGGGACAACGAAGCGTCGTGGACGCGCACGGCACGCACGTCGCGGGCATCGTGGCGGCGGATCACGCGCAAGGCCCCATTCAGGGGGTCGCTCCCGAGTCGAAAATCGTTCCCGCTTCTTTCCTGAGTGAAAATGGTGATGGCGATCTTTACGGCGCGCTGAAGGCATTAGATTACGCCGCCGCCCGTGGCGTGAAGGTCATCAATGCCAGCTGGGGTGGACCGAGTTGTTCGAAAAGCCTGCAAGAGTCGCTCAAGAAATTAAGCGATCAAGATATCGTGATCGTCGTTGCGGCGGGAAACTCGGGACTGGATTTGGATTCTTATCCCGATTATCCGGCGGCCTTCGAGACGCCCTCGCAAATCACGGTCGCGGCGCTGAAGCCCTCGGGTTATTTGGCCGGTTTTTCGAATACGAGCTTCCGCTTCGTTCATCTCGCGGCGCCGGGCGAAAGCATCTACAGCACCGTTCCCGACGATCAGTTTTATTCGATGAACGGCACCAGTATGGCGGCGCCTTTCGTAGCGGGTGCGGCCGCCGTCCTGCGTGGCGCACGACCGAACGCGACGGCCCTGCAAGTACGTCAAGCCTTGCTCGAGTCCGTCGACCGCGGCAACTACCGCGTCTCGACCCAAGGTCGCCTCAACCTCCGCAAAGCTCTGACACGTTTGTTTCAAATCGCGCCGTAAGGCACGTAAAGCAATTGCGCCGTAAGGCGCGCGTCCTCACTCGATCGAGGTGAGGTCCGGCGCTTCGGTATAGATCTTCACGCGCGAGTCATTCATGAGCGCGCTCTTCCCGCCGTCGATCCGCAATTCATTTTTCGAAAGATGGAATTCCAGTTCGGAGCGATGCTGCTCGTTCGAGATCGTGATCTTCAGCACACGATCTTCACCGCCGGCACCAAAAACCATCTCTCCTTTCAGCTTCAGAAGACCCGCGCGCAGATGTTTCGCGACGGCGCTGACTTCCAACTTGCGCGGCGTCGCCTGACCGTCCGCGAACTCCAGGTGGAAAGCGAAGTGGGAATGAATCTCTAGTCCCTCGCGCTCACGCGCGGCCGTCCGTTCGCGCACGTACATCACGTTTTCGCGAAAGCGCACGATCCCATTTTCCATGTCGACGTTCTGGTCGAAGTTGTCGACTTCGATACGAACCGGACAACCTTCACCACCGAGGGCCTCTTGGCGAAGACCGTCGAAGTTTTCGTTCATTTCAAAACGACAGACGTCGCCCAAACGCTGGCTCAGGAAACTTTGATCTTCCTGCTTTTTGAGCGCGTCGCGCGCGGGGCTCATGTGCACACCGGGCAGCGCGCTCAATGCCGTTTGCACCAGGTCGACATAGGTTTCGTTCGACCACGGAAAGGGCGTGACCGCTTTGGACGACGGCGTTTCGGGCATGCGGAAACAGCCCGAAATCAGGCTTACGCAGATCAGTCCCAGAAGGCTTCGGCCCCAAAGTTGGTTTCCCACGAGCGGTGAGATCTCCAATTTCGAGGCCACCGCCATCGTCGATACACCGCGAAATCAGGTTGTTTTCGGGGCAGTGCGCTGTCAAATCCGAGAACGCTCCCGGCAAATCCTTCATGGCCCTCATTTGCGCCTACCCCCTTGAAAGTCCCTTCGCTAAGGCCGGGGGATGCCTCATTTCATCGCGTTTCTTACGACTCTGACGTTGTCCTGCGCCGCCCTTGCGGGATTTCCCACCCAAAACCTCTCGCCGGAAAATGTGCACCGCTTCGGGCGCGGCTCGGAGTTGAATCAATTCGCGAGCTCGCTTTTGAAGCTTTCTGAAACCACCCGCGTGGACGGACGGCTGCTGATCGTCGACCTCCAAGGAGCGCGTTATCCCCTGCAGCGCCTGAAGAATTTCGAGACTCGCGCACGGATCACGGATCTCGACAATCTACGGAAAATCCGCAGCGAAGCCGGAGTTATCGTGGATGTGCTCTTCCCCTGGTTGAGTTGGACACGCTACCAATCGATCCTGGGGGACATCGCGGATTGGTCGACAAAGGACGTTAAGAACCGCCGCGTTTGGCGGATTGAGCCCCTCGAAGCCGGAACACCCCATGCGCTTTGGCTCGTGGACCTCCGGAGTGGCTGGGCACTGGTGCTGCGCCTTCCCTAAAAGCTTTAGAAAAACCGCGACTTGGCGCGGCAGAAGCGCCGCACATTCCAGTGCTTTCCCCATGCTTTCCTCGGATCGCTCGGCTAAAAATCGAGTCTTCTTTCAATTCGAGGAACCTACCCATGCGTTACTATATCGACGAGATTTCGAAATACGTCGGCCAAGAAGTTGAGCTCAAAGGATGGGCTTACAACACCCGCTCTTCCGGAAAAGTGAAGTTCCTGGAAATCCGCGACGGCACGGGCATCATCCCCGTCATTTTCTTCCGCGGTGAGTGCGACGATTCCGCGTTCGAAGTTTTCGAGAAAATCACTCAAGAGACCTCGGTGAAGGTGACCGGCATCGTCCGCAAGCACCCCAAACACGAAAACGTCTACGAGCTCGGCGGTAAAACGGTCGAGATCATCGGCGCCTCGCCCGATTACCCGATCACCCCCAAAGAACACGGCACCGACTTCCTGATGGACAACCGCCACTTGTGGCTGCGCTCGAAGCGTCAACACGCGATCTTGCGCATCCGTTCCGAACTCGTTTCGGCGATCCGCGATTTCTTTGACGGTCGCGGCTTCACGCTGACGGACTCGCCGATCTTCACGCCCGCCGCGTGCGAGGGAACCTCGAACCTGTTCGAAACCAAATACTTCGACGAAAAAATGTATCTCTCTCAGTCGGGACAGCTCTACGCCGAGGCGACCGCCGCCGCCCTGGGAAAGGTCTACTGCTTCGGCCCCACCTTCCGCGCCGAAAAGTCGAAGACCCGCCGCCACCTGATCGAATTCTGGATGGTGGAACCCGAGGTCGCGTTCAACGATATGTACGACAACATGGAGCTCGCCGAGCAGTTCGTCGAGTACATCGTTCAGCGGACCCTGAAGAATCGTCCCGAAGAGTTCAAAGTCCTGGAGCGCGACACTTCGAAACTGGAAGTGATCAAAGGCTCGTTCCCCCGCCTGC
Organism: Pseudobdellovibrionaceae bacterium; assembly: GCA_019637875.1. Lineage (NCBI taxonomy): Bacteria > Pseudomonadati > Bdellovibrionota > Bdellovibrionia > Bdellovibrionales > Pseudobdellovibrionaceae > Pseudobdellovibrionaceae bacterium. The sequence goes on from JAHBUW010000002.1 coordinate 365,786, forward strand.
ACTACAAAGAAGCGGCGGAGCTCGTGGCGAAGCACAACCCCGAATTCAAAATCGGCGACGACTTCGGTGCTCCGGACGAAACGATCATCTCTTCGCAATTCGATAAACCCGTTTTCGTTCACCACTACCCGGCGGCGATCAAAGCCTTCTACATGAAGGAAGATCCCAAAGAGCCCGGCTACGCGATGGGCTGCGATCTGCTGGCGACCGAAGGTTACGGCGAAATGATCGGCGGCGGTCAGCGCGAAGATAATCTCGAGATTTTGACTCGCAAAATTAAAGAGCACGATCTGCGCGAAGAGGACTTCCGCTGGTACATGGATCTGCGCCGCTACGGCACCTTCCCGCACTCGGGCTTCGGCTTGGGCCTGGAAAGAACCGTCGCGTGGATCTGCGGACTTCCGCACATTCGCGAAACACTCCCTTTCCCCCGTCTGTACGGACGCAGCTACCCCTGATATCTAAGGAGAATTTTCCATGGAAGAAATGACGACCGAATCACGCATTCGGGACCTCGATCAGCGCAACGAAGGCGCCATGCAGGGCGGCGGCAGCGCACGCCTCGCGAAGCAAAAGCAAGGCGGACGCCTGACGGCGCGCGAGCGCTTGGATATCCTGCTCGATCCCGGCTCTTTCGTTGAGATGGACCGTTTCGTCACCCACCGCTCGTCCAACTTCGGTATGGATAAGAACCGCGTTCCCGGCGATGGCGTCATCACCGGTTACGGACGCGCGAACGGCAAGCTCGTGTACGTTTACTCGCAAGACTTCACCGTCATCGGCGGATCGATGTCGCGCACGCAGGCGAACAAGATCTGCAAAATCATGGATCTGGCCGCGAAGAACGGCGCACCCATCGTCGGCTTGAACGACTCGGGCGGCGCGCGGATCCAAGAGGGCATCGAGTCCCTTGGCGGCTACGCGGACATCTTCACCCGCAACGTGATCAACTCGGGCGTCGTCCCGCAGATCACCGGCATCATGGGCCCGTGCGCGGGCGGCGCGGTCTACTCTCCCTCGATCACGGATTTCGTGTTCATGGTGCAGAAGACCTCTTACATGTTCGTCACCGGCCCCGACGTCATCAAGACCGTCACCCATGAAGAGGTGACGAAAGAAGACCTCGGCGGCGCCGAAACCCATTCGCAAAAATCGGGCGTCGCGCACTTCGCCTGCGAGGACGACAAGCACTGCTTGCTGATGATCCGCGAGCTTCTCAACTTCCTGCCTTCGAACAATGTCGACGATCCGCCGGTGCTTCCCGTGCAAGACCGCCCCGATCGTTTGTGCGAGTCTTTGAACAAGCTGATTCCCGATAATCCGAAGAAGCCTTACGACATGCTGGCGCTGATCACGGAAGTTGTGGACGAGCACTACTTCCTCGAGATTCACAAACATTGGGCGACGAACATCATCGTCGGCTTCGCGCGCCTGAACGGCCGCCCCGTCGGCGTCGTCGCGAACCAACCGCAGATTCTGGCGGGTTGCTTGAACATCGAAGCCAGCCGCAAGGCCGCGCGCTTCATCCGCTTCTGCGACGCTTACAACATCCCGATCGTCTCTTTCGTCGACGTCCCCGGATTCCTGCCGGGAACCGATCAAGAGTGGAACGGCATCATCACTCACGGCGCGAAGCTGCTTTACGCTTACGCCGAAGCGACGATTCCGAAAGTCACCTTGATCACGCGCAAGGCCTACGGCGGCGCCTACATCGTCATGGGATCGAAGCTTTTGCGCTCCGACATCAATTTGGCTTACCCGACGGCGGAAATCGCGGTCATGGGTGCCGAAGGGGCCGTGAACATCATCTTCCGCGAAGAGATCGCGAAAGCGAAAGACCCCGCCGCCGAACGCGCGCGGCTGATCAAGGAATACGAACAGAAGTTTTCGAACCCTTACGTTTCCGCCGAGCTGGGTTATACCGATGAAGTCATTGAACCCGCTTTGACCCGTAAACGTCTGATCGAATCGCTCGAGATGCTGAAGAATAAACGCGATGTGAACCCGGCGAAAAAGCACGGGAACATCCCCCTCTAAGGAGCACGGTATGTTCAAAAAGATTTTGATCGCAAACCGTGGCGAAATCGCGATCCGGGTCACCCGCGCTTGCCGCGAACTGGGGATCAAGTCGGTCGCGGTGTTTTCGGACGCGGATCGCGAAAGCTTGCACGTCTTTCTGGCGGATGAGGCCTATAACATCGGTCCCGCGCCCAGCCGCGAATCCTACCTGAACGTTTCGAAGATTATCGACGTCGCGAAGAAGTCGGGTTGCGACGCCATTCACCCGGGTTACGGTTTCCTTTCGGAGAACGCGTTTTTCCTGCGCGCTTGCCGGGATGCCGGAATCACGTTCATCGGACCGACTCCGGAAAACATCGAAGCGATGGGCGACAAGCTGTCGGCCAAAGCTCTGATGAAAAAAGCGGGCGTACCGACCGTACCCGGAAGCGACGGCGCCGTCGACACCGTCGAGCAGGCGGCCGCGATCGCCTCGAAGATCGGCTTCCCGGTCATCATCAAGGCGTCCGCCGGCGGTGGTGGTAAAGGAATGCGCGTGGTGCGCGCCGCGGATGAAGTCGACAGCGCCTTCCGCGCCTGCCAATCGGAAGGCCAGAACTACTTCGCCGACAAACGCGTCTATATCGAAAAGTTCGTCAACGATCCGAAACACATCGAGATCCAAGTTTTCGGCGATAAGCACGGCAACGTCGTGCATCTGTTCGAGCGCGAGTGCTCCGTCCAGCGTCGTCACCAAAAGGTCATCGAAGAAGCGCCCAGCCCTTCGGTTCCCCCCGCGGTGCGGATCAAGATGGGCGAAGCCGCCGTGCGCGCGGCGAAACAGATCGACTATATCGGCGCGGGAACCATCGAATTCATTTTCGATAACTCCACGAAGGATTTTTACTTCATGGAGATGAACACCCGCTTGCAAGTCGAGCACCCCATCACGGAACTGACGACCAACGTGGATCTCGTGAAAGAGCAAATCCATGTCGCTTGGGGCGACCCCTTGAGCTTCAGCCAGTCGGATCTGGTGCAGTCGGGACACGCGATCGAAGTCCGCGTCTGCGCGGAGGACCCGATCACGTATAAACCCAGCCCGGGCCTGATTCGCGCCTGCCGTCACCCGCAAGGTCCCTTCGTGCGCGTGGATAGCTATGCCTATCCCGGTTACGAAGTGCCGATCTACTACGATCCCATGATCGCGAAAGTCATCACCTGGGGTGAAACGCGCGAAGAGGCCATCGAGCGTATGGATCGTTCGCTGAGCGAGTTCATCTTGTCGGGGATCAAGTCGAACATCATGCTTTTGAAGACCATTCTGAGGCACGAAAAGTTCCGTGATGGCTCGTACACCACGCAGTTCTTGGAAAAGAATTTCGAGGTCATCGAACCCACGATCTTTACCGAAGTGAACGACGACGTGTTCCTGATTGCCGCGGCCATCACCGCGTACAACGACCGGAAGTCGAAGGACGTGCGCCAACTCAACACTCTGTCGAAGTGGCGTAACATCGGCCGCAAGATGCAACTGCGGTTGCCGTAAAGGATTGCCATGTATTTTGAAGCCGAGCTGAAAGGCCAAAAATTCAAAGTCGACGTCACCGAAAACCGGAATTCGTGGAAGATCTCGATCCAGCGCGAGCAAGATCCGTGGGTCGCCTACGATATCTCGAAGAAGGACTACCAAAAATCGGAGTCCTACTTCAGCTTCCTGTTCAAAGGCGTCAGCTACATGATGGACGTCATCGGTCAGGATACCGAATATACCGTCTTCACGCGGAATTCGTTCCGCACCGTGAAGATATTTAACGACGAAATGCTTCTGCATGAATCTTTGAAACGTGGCGGAGGTTTCGGCGGTGCCGCCGACCTGCGCGCGGGTATGCCCGGCAAGATCATCGAGATCTTCGTCAAACCTGGCGACATCGTGAAAGAGAACAAACCGCTCCTCATCATGGAAGCCATGAAGATGGAGAACGAAATGCGCGCCACTCGCGACGTCGTGATCAAAGAGGTCAAGGTGAAGCAAGGGGATAGCGTCGAATCCGGCGCGGTTCTCATCAAATTCGAACAGGCTTGAATGAAAAACCCGGGGCTTCCCGGGTTTTTTATGTCCGGGGACGCTCGTCCGCAGGCTCTTCCGCTTTTTTCTCGAAAAAGCCGACGAAGAAGATCGAGATCTCAAACAAAATGTACAGCGGGATCAGTAGCGTGAACATACTGATCGCATCCGGCGTCGGCGTCAGGATCGCCGATGCGATCGCCAGGATCACGACCATGTAGCGACGATTCTTGCGCAGGAAATCCTGGCTGACGAAGCCCAACATCCCCAGGATGACGATGATGAGCGGCAGCTCGAACGCGAGTCCGAACACCAAAAGCATCGTCGTGAAGAAACTCAGATAATGATCGATCGTGATCATGGGCTTGTCGGTTCCATCGCCGAACATCATCAAAAAGTCGAACGCCGCCGGCAACGCCAGGAAGTACCCAAAGACGACACCCGCAATGTACAGAACCGAGCCCGAGAAGATGAACGCGAGCGAGTACTTCTTCTCTTTTGCGTAGAGCCCGGGGGCCACGAATTTCCAAGCTTGGTAAAGCCACCACGGTGTCGCCACAATGAAGCCGCAAAAAACCGCGACCTTCAAATACGCGATGAATTTATCCGCCGGCGCGGTGAAGACCAGGCCGCCCCCCTGGAGGTGGCGCTCGATCGGCGCGCGAATGTAGAGCATGATCTGCTCGACGTAGTTGTAGCAGATGATCGCGCCGATCAGGATTCCGTAGAGCGCTTTGATGATACGAGTGCGCAACTCTCGCAGGTGTTCCGTCAGGCTTTGCTGGCTTTCCGCGAGATCCTCTTGGCGACTCATGATTTTTTCGGATCTTTCTCGTCGTCGTCGAGATTCATCGAGGTCTGACCCTCTTCATCCGTCGGCGGATGACCAAGACCGTTGGAACCGGTGACTTGGACGGGCTCGTGGTTGTCCTCCAGAAGCCCCGCGTAGGGATCGTGCTCTTCGTGTTCGGGTTTTGCGTTGGCCAGATGGGCCGGCGGTGCGATTTGGTTCGGCGCGGGCTGATCGCGACGCGACTCCAGCCACTCGTCGAAGTTTTGCGGAAGACCGGATTGCTGTTGGAAATCTTTCTTCAGGTCGTCGGTGCTGCGCTTGAGATCGTTCATGAACTTGCCCACGTTGCGCGCAACCGCGGGAATCTGATCCGGTCCGATGAAGATGAGGGCGATCACCGCGATGATTAACATCTCGGACATTCCGATACCAAACATAGGATTTAGCCTATACCCGGGGGACGGGGCTGTCCAGGTTCAGTCCTGCTTTGAAGCTTTCAGCTGATCGCGGGTCAGGGGCACGACCCCATGTTCGGCGAGCTGCTCGCGCGCGAGCTCGGAGCCCGTTTTTAGGTAGCGGTCGTACAGGCGCAAGAGGCTCTGGTCCGACTGCACCATGGAGCGTTGGCTGATGTAGGCCAGGACGTCCACGAACTCATGAAAGCGTTTCGAGTAGATGCGGTAGACTTCGGCAACCTCGGCTTCGTTCACGCTGTCGGCCAGCCAGCCATAGGCCGCGCCGCCCATCTCCGCATAATAATCGACGTCGACGAGGCTGCGCTCGAGCGAATCCCCGAAGAAGCCGCTGATGTACAACGAACGATCGCCGAGTTTCTTGAGCAGATCGAATTTTTCGGGCGATTTGCGCTGGCCGGCCTCCAAAAACATCTCGGCCAAGGTCGGCGAGCGGCCCCCTCCTTCGGTGGCGAACAAATTCGTCGCATGCAAGTAGTGCTCGAGCAAATCCACAAGGTAACGTTCACCGAGCGGCGAAACGCGCACCTGACGTTTCTGCAAACTCTCACTCACGATCTCAACGAAGTAATCGCGCGAGCTGACCAGCAATGTGGATTCCTGCGGGGATTTCCCGGCTTTCAGTCCCATCTTGCTTCTATTTTATCCTGGCCACGGTCCGGGGTGCGGAAAAAAGTCCGATTTCCAGACCTCGATCTCAATCTGAGATAACCCCACCTACTACAACCGATAAGGTAGCCTCTACTTTCCAGAAGGTAGCTGCTACCTTCCGGAAAGTACCACGTACCGCGTGCGGTACCACGTACCGCGTGCGGTACCACGTACCGCGTGCGGTACCATCTACCCTGCGCGGCAGGGTAGATGGTACCCTACTAGCCGGCGGCCTGTTCCAGGGCGCGGGGGCCGACGACCGAGACGACCGTGGGTTGGCGGAAGATTTGGCGGGCGAGGTCGCGGATCTCTTGGGCCGTGACGGCTTGGTATTTGGCGGCGCTGGTGAAGGTTTCGTTGTAGTCCATGCCGTAGAGGTCGTTGAAGAGGATCGCTGCCGAGATGGAGCTTGCGCGCTGCAGGTCGATGTCGTGGCGACCGATGATGTAGCGCTTCGCGCGTTCGAGTTCGTCCGCCGGGACGATTTCTTCGCACAGGCGATCGAACTGCTCGTGCATCATGCGAAGCGCGGTTTCGGTTTTGCCCGGAGCGCAGCCGATGTACGCGCCGAAGTAACCGCCGTCCAGACCTTCCATCCGCAAAGGCGACACGCTGTATGCCAGCGAGTTTTTATCGCGCAATTCGAGGAAAAGGCGTCCGCCCTGCCCCGCCAGGATCGACTGAATGATCTGTAGAGCGTAGCGGCGATCGTCGAACATCGTCAGACCCGGAAACCCGCACACCAGGTGGGTTTGCTCTTTTTCGACCTTCTCGAAAACCGAAACCGCCGAGGTCGGATACACGATCGCCTTCGAATCCGGCACCAACGCAATCGGCGCTTTTTTGCCAACCGCGGCTTCGTAGGCTTGCACCCAGGAGTCGACATCGGTCGCCCCGCAAATCGCGATGGTTTTCCTGCGCTTCAGGAAATTCGCGCTCCACCAGTCGCGCAGATTCTCGCGCGTCAGCGATTGCAGGCTGGCCATCGTGCCCAGTCCGTCACGGCTATACGCATGCGCGCCGAACATCCCTTGCGCGAAAAGCTGCATGCAGATCTGCGCGGGGTTGTCCTTCTTCGCCTGGATCTGGTGCTGCTGAATCTGACGTTCGCGGTCGATCACTTCCTGCGGGAACGTGGGCTGAGTCAACATTTGCGCCCACAGCTCGGTCATCGGCTGAATCGCCGAAGACAGAACGTCCACACCCATCGAGAGCGAATTTTTACCGCCCATGGGACTCATGCCCGCCGCGAGGCCTTCAATCTTGGTCGAAATGTCGAGCTCGGTCAGCTCGGGCGTTCCGCCCATCCACGCGCGCGTGACGAGTTCACACAAGCCGCCTTGGTTGGCGGGCTCGGCGCGCATTCCGCTCATCGCCGCAACCCGTACGGAGACGACCGGAGTATCGAAAGAGGGACGGTAAAGGACGCGGTCCCCGTTCGCGAGTTCGATCAGCTCGACCTCGGGCGTCCGGTTCTGCGCCTTGAAGCGCGGAACCGCCGCATGTTTCACCTTCACGACCTTCGCTTTTTTCTTCGCCGCGGGATCTTTCAGATCTTTCTTCAAATCCGCGATGAACGTCTTCAAAGCGACCGCAAGATCCTTCGCCTTCTGTCCCTGCAGACCCGTCGCGATCGTCGCGTCGGGAAGTAGGTACTTGCGCGCGACCTTTTGCAAATCCGCCGAGGTCAGACCCCGCATGATTTTCAGATAGCGCTCGGACATCTTCACGTCGCGGAAGTGAAATTCAAGATTCCCGTACTTGCGCGCAAGGCCGTCGACGGACTCCAACGAGTAGAATTCATCACTTTGCAGATTCGTGACCGCGCGCTGAATTTCCGCGGCGTCGACACCGTCGCGGATCACGCGCATGAGCTCTTCACGGATGGCGGCGAAGATTTTTTTCGGATCCGAATCCGCGAAGCTGGTCGAGATCAGAAAGAGTCCCGCATCGGAAGGCGTGAACGTGCTGGCGCCCACGCTCTGCACGAGCGGCTCCTGCATCCGCAGCCGGTGCACCAGACGTGAAGTTTCCCCCGCGCCCAACACGAACGCGAGCAGATCGAGCGCCGGAATGTCGGCGTGCGAGATTTTCGGCACGGGCCAGCCCACGTAGGCGATGGACTGCTCGAACTTCGAAGTGTCGACCTTGATTTTCGCCTTGGTGATCTTCGGCACCTTCGGGCGCTTCACTTTGCGCACGGGATGCGTCTGCAGATCGCCGAAGAACTCCTGGATCATTTTCTTCGTTTCGGGAACTTCGAAATCGCCCGAAATGACCAGGAACATATTTTTCGGGTTATAACGTCCCTCGAAATAAGAGCGGATCGTCTTCGGCGTCACTTTACGAATGATGTTTTCGAAACCGATGACGGGCCGACCGTAGGGATGTTTACCGTAGGCGGTCGTGAACAGAAGTTGCGAGGCGTTCCGCCCCAACGAGTCCATCCCCCGACGCATCTCCTCAACGACGACTTCCCGTTCCGCGTCGATTTCGGCGGGATCGAATTCGGGATAACCCATCATTTCCGAAAGCGCCTCGAGCCCCGTACGCATGTAGGTCTTCGACAGAGTCATGTAAAAGACCGTCTGGTCGAAGGAGGTGTAGGCGTTCAGCTCGCCGCCCGAGCCTTCGATGATCTGCGCGATTTCTCCGACTTTGAATTTGCGGGTACCTTTGAACAGCAAGTGCTCGATGAAATGCGAGATCCCGGCCTCTTTCGGAATCTCGTCGGCGCTGCCCGTACGGACCCAAGCCTGTAAAGAGACCACGGGGGATTTGTGGCTTTCGATGAGCAGGACTTGAAGGCCATTTTTCAATTGATATTGCTTCGTCATGGTTTACTTTCCCCCGAATGTCGTTCGGCGTTTACTTTCATATTCCCTACTGCCTGCAACGCTGCACGTACTGCGACTTTGCGACGTATGAGCGCTCGAAGATCATGCCGACCGACGACTACGTCGAGCTGGTCAAGCAAGAGATCCGCACCCGCCGCCCGGGATTGCCTTATACGACCACCGATACGATTTATTTCGGCGGCGGCACTCCAAGTCTGCTGCGTCCCGACCAAATCATATCCCTCATTCAGGCGCTTGAAAACGAAGGACTCCGCCGTAGTCCGGGTTGCGAAATCACCATGGAGATCAATCCCGCGACGCTGAGCCCCCAGAATCTGAAAGAGCTGATGGCCTTCGGCGTGAATCGTTTCAGCGTGGGTGCGCAAACCTTCGATGACGGACTGCTCAAGTCCGTCCACCGCGAACACGACGCCCGCCAGACGCGCGAGACCTTGGGCATGCTCTCCGAATGGGGCGTGAATTATTCGGCCGACCTTCTTTTCGCGCTGCCGGGCCAGGACTTCGCGACTCTCGAAAAAGATGTCGCGGCCATGCTGGACTTTCGTCCGCCCCACATCAGTCCCTACTGCCTGACCGTCCCCGAAGGCCATGTCTTATCCAAGGGACGCCCCCTGGACGACGTGCAGCTCGCGATGTTTCGTCACATTGACGAAAAGCTGCGCGCCGCGGGCTATGAACGTTACGAAATCTCGAACTACGCACTCCCCGGTTTCCACTCGCGCCACAACTCGCTGTACTGGCAAGATCAGCCCTACTGGGGCATCGGCCTCAGCGCGCACTCGTACCTTCCCGACCTGGAGTGGGGCACCCGTTTCTGGAATGCCGCCAACATCAAAGTCTACGAAGCGCAGATCCGCGCCGCCGCCGAGGAGCGCTGGTCCACGCCCTACGCGGGCCTTCCCCCTGAGCAGCGCGAGACCCTCGCCGCCCACGAAGCCCTGACCGACTTCTGCCATACCTCGCTGCGGACCGATCAGGGCCTGGAGCTCGCCGCCTTGGAGGCGAAGTTCGGGCCCCCCGGATGTCGCCTCGTGGCGGGCCCCCTGGCGCGCCTGGTGAGCGAAGATCTGCTCCGTCGGGAGGGCTCGACCTACCGCCTTTCCCCCGAGGGCGTTTTCGTCAGCAACGCGGTCTTCCGCGAGCTCACTTTTCTGCCCGAAGAATGGTCGAAAGCCGCCCTCCCCGCGCCTTGACAGGCCCCGCCGTCAAACCCATGTTGTCCAGAGTGATTTTCAGAGGGAAACTCGAAAGAATTTCCCGTTTTATTTTGAGGAGGATACGTGTCGCAGAACAATTCGAATTCCGACGAGGCTCAAACCCAGTCCGATTCCCAAGCCTTGATCGAGGATCTGCGCGCGCAAGTCGAGAAGTTCAAGAACGACTATCTGTATCTGCGCGCCGAATTCGATACCTACCGCCGGAACGCGATCAAAGAACGTGCGGAGCAAACCAAGTACGGCGCCGAGCGCCTGGTCGGCGATCTTTTGAGCGTCATGGATAACTTTGAACGCGCGCTCGAAACGCGTCTGTCCGCAGAAAATTTCGCGAACTACGCGAAGGGCGTCGAGATGACCGCCCATGAGTTCCGTCAAACCTTGCAACGCCATGGCGTCACGGAGATTCCGGCCTTGGGACAACCCTTCGACCCCAATCACCACGAAGCACTGACCTCGGAGACCACGACGGCGACTCCGGCGGGCAACGTGCTGCGTGTCTTACGCAAGCCTTATAAACTTCATGACAAAGTCATTCGGCCCGGTCAGGTCGTCGTGGCCCGGGCCCCGGAAGAGAACTGATGGCAACCAAGCGTGATTACTATTCCGTCCTGAACGTGGCCCGTAACGCCACCGCGGACGACATTAAAAAGGCCTACCGTAAGCTCGCGATGAAATATCACCCGGACAAAAACCCGGGTGACAAGAAGGCCGAAGAGACCTTCAAAGAAGTCAGCGAAGCTTACGAAGTTCTGAGCGACACCAAGAAACGCGAAATGTACGACCAGTTCGGCTTCGCGGGCGCGAACGCGGGCTTCGCCGGGGCCGGTGCGGGCGGCGGCGCTGGCGGAGGCTTCGGCGGATTCCAACAGGGCGGTTTTCAAGGTGGCTTCGGTGCCGACAACGAAAACTTCCAGGATATCTTCGGCGATATTTTCGGCGACGTCTTCAGCAATACCCGCGCGGGCGGTGGCTTCCGTGGCGGCGGCCAGCGACGCGCACGCGGCGCGGATTTACGTTACACGTTGAATATCAGTTTTGAGGAGTCCGCAACCGGCACCGAGAAAACGATCCACTTCATCCGTCAGCGCACCGGTCGTGACGAAACGGCGAAACTCGCCGTGAAAGTCCCCGCGGGCGTGAAGCAGGGCCAGCGCTTGCGCCTCGCGGGCGAAGGCGACTCGGGTTTGAACGGCGGCGCGGCGGGCGATCTTTTCGTGATCATCAATGTGCAAGAGCACGCGCTCTTCACCCGCGACGAAGACGACGTGAGCCTCGAGCTTCCCGTCAGCTATCTGGACGCGATTCTGGGAACTTCGGCCGAAGTGCCGACACTCACCGGCAAAGTCCAGCTGAAGATCCCCTCGGGCACGCACAGCGGCCAGACCTTCCGCCTGAAAGGAAAAGGCTTTCCCAAAGCGGGCGGCTTCGGCAGCGGCGATATGCTGGTGAAAATCATGGTTGATACGCCGAGTCCGAGCGAAATCACCGCAAAGCATAAAGAACTTCTCGAAGAACTGGCCAAAATGTCCTCGACCACTCCCCAAGTGAAGGCTTTCCAGGATAAAGTTCAACAGATCGCAAAGACGCGGAAGTAAACGCGTCCTTGAAAAGCCGCGCAAATAAGCGCGTCCCCCTGACTGCGAGGAGCGAGCATGAGGCCTGTGACGTTGACCAAGACTTTGATTTCCACCGGCCTCGTCCTGCTTCTCAGCTCGTGCGTCAGCACCGCTCCCCGGGGCTCGACATCGAAAAGCACCCGCACCACGGAACGGACGGCGCCCCCCGGTGTCGGTGTTCGTCCGCAGAAAACCCCGCCCGGCGGGACGGTCACCGAAGATTTCAATCCCGTGAAAACCGCGCAGCTGCTGTACGACGCGAAGGACTACGCCAAACTGCAAAGCTTCACGAAGCAGACGCTGGAAAATCCGAACCTCAGTCCAAAAGAACGCGAGTCGCTGTGGACCTATCGTCTGCGCGCCTGGGAAGCCACCAACGACGTGAACACGTTGATGGTCACCCCCATGGGAGATACCGAGCTGTCGCTGCTCTCGCGCGAAGCGAGCGCCCCCGCCTTCCGCGCGGCGCTGGCGTTGAAACTCGGTGAATCGAAACTCGATGAGCGCAAACAGGAAGAGGCCCGCGAGTACTTCCAACAGGTCGTCCAAGAGAACGCGACGCCCGAGCTGACCCAACGTGCGCAGGAATACCTGAAGAATCTGGACACGCTTCGTAAAGTCGAACCGAAAACAATCGGCGTGGTCCTGCCGCTTTCGGGCCGCACCGCCTCGATCGCGCAGCGCACGTTGCGCGGAATTCAACTCGGCTTGGGCCTGGACGGCTCACCGAACTCGAGCTTCCGGTTGGCCGTCATGGACTCACAGGGTAACCCCGAGGTCGCCCGTCGCGCGGTCGAGCGTCTCGTCACCGAAGACAACGTCATCGCGGTCATCGGCGGTTTGCAGTCGAAAACGGCCTCGGCCGAGGCGGCCCAAGCGGCCGAACTTGGCGTACCGACGTTGAGCCTGTCGCTCAAGTCCGGAGTGACCGAGCTGAGCCCGCTGGTTTTCCGTAATTCCCTCACGACCGAGATGCAGGTGCGCCGCTTGGTCCGCACCGCGATGGAAGGCAACGGCTTCAAACGTTTCGCGATCCTGTATCCGAACGACGCCTACGGGGTCGAAGCCGCGAATCTTTTCTGGGACGAGGTCCTCGCCCGCGGCGGACAGATCGCGGCCGCGCAAACCTACTCGGCGAAAGAAACCGACTTCCGCGACGTCGTTTCGCGTTTGGTGGGCACCTTCCACGTCGAGGCCCGCAACGAAGAGTTCCGTGCCCGCTCGAAAGAGATGACCGACGCGGCCGCCGGCAAGTCGCGTTCCGCACGTTTGAACACCAAAGAAAACGTCCTGCCTCCGCAACTCGACTTCGACGCGATCTTCATCCCCGACAGCTTGAAAGCCTTCGGCCAGATCGCCGCGACTTTGTCATACAGCGAGGTTCGCAACGTGAAACTTCTGGGGACGAACTTGTGGAACGTCGACGGCTTGGCGAAACGTTCGGGGAATTTCGCTTCGAATCTGATTTTCGTGGATAGCTACTCGGCGAAAGATTCGCGCTTCCAGAACTCTTCGTTCGTGCGCACCTACCGCAAAGAGTTCAACGCCGATCCTGGACTGTTCGAAGTGCAGGGCTACGATTCGGCGCTGATGCTGCGTCAGTTGATTTCACAGGGCGCAAGCTCGCGCACGAGCCTGGCGAAGGCACTGACCGATCTGCGGAATCTTCCCGGACTTCTGGGACCGCTCTCCGTCGGCGAAGACCGCGAGGTCCTACGCCCCGTGGTCGCGCTCACCGTGGAAAAAGGCGAAATCCTGCCCTGGAAGGCGACCCGCACTCCTTAAAAGGCCAAGCACTCCGCTTGGTCTTTCGAAAGCGCCTGGTTGAAGACGACGATCTTCGCGACGGCGCCCGAGCACTCCTCGTTCGCGACCTGCGTATCGTCTTTGAAGAAAATCATTTCTTTCGATGAATTCAAAGTCGACCAAGATCCGGAGTCGCCGTAACTCCATTGCAGTTGGCGATTCACGAAACCCGTAATTTCGCCGCCATTCTTACTGTAAGTCACCCATGCGTACTGGTTACTCGACACCCGCGCGGTGCCGCTGTTGAAATTGTAGAACTGCAAATTCCGCGAAGTCCCCGACCCGTACATGTATAGACCCGTATCCACCGAGTTCTGTTTCAAGTCGAGGATGCGCGCCCAAGTTCCCGAACAATTCGCGGCGTCTTGATAGTTGAAACGGAATAGCACGGCGACGCTGTAGTTCTGCGCGACCAAACCCGCGATGAACTTCAAACCCGCACCCCGGCCGAACTGCAAAACCTTGCGATTCGTACCGCAAACGGACTCTTGAACCAGACTTTGACTGCCCGACAAACGCGTCAGTCGCGATGCGGTCGACGAAAAGCTGACCTCACTAGAGGACAGCGACGCCGAATTGAAGTCGAAAACATAGCCGGTGGCAGGCTGCCCGACCGAGCCACAGCGTGCGGGACGGGGCGCGCAAAGATCTTGGATCGCACTCGCCTTTTCGCAAAGCCCCGAAGCGTTCTCGTAGTACCCGTTATTGAAATCGCAGATGCACGCCCCATTGGGGGAGCGAACTTTATTTGCGCCGCAGGCAGTGATCGGTAGGGAGGAGGTCGGAGGAGCAGGGGGTGTCGGCGTTTCGCCCTGGGCCTCCGGGTCAGTGGAAGCGGACTCTGTGAAATTCGCGCCCGGCGCGCAGTTTTGGAAACCCCAAACGGTCACCAAAACCAGAATAACGGTGATGAACCACGACTTTCTCACGGCTTCCCCCCGAAAAATCAGTGTAACCGCAAGCGGCGCCCAATCGAAATGGGGCGTTCGTGGTGGCTCAAAGCGAGACAGGATCGAATACAGCCGGTGCCCAAAATCGCCATGACTGAGATATCAAAACAATTGATGACCGCACCTTAACCCGACGGAGGCGTTCATACGTCTGAATGCCCAAGAAGCGGCGATGCTTCGGAGGGGGGATTCAGATGACGACGGAGACTGTTTCAAAAGACCTGATGATGGAGTGCCGGACGAAACTTTTGCGCATGAAGGACGAGATTATGAATCGCTCCCGCATGCACCGCCAAGAGTTCGACTCGTTCGAAAAAGGGAGTGGTGATGAGATCGACGTCGCCGTTGCGCAAATCGCGGAAGATCATTTTCTGCTGACGCAAGATCGGATGCGCCGACAGTTGATGGAGATCGAATTCGCACTGGCCCGTATCGCAAATGGTGAATTCGGAATGTGCGAAGAAACGCAAGAACCGATCGAAATGGAACGTCTGCTCGCGATCCCTTACACGCGTCTGAGCATCGAAGGTGCAGAGATTCGTGAAGCGATGAAACGCCGGACGGCCACGTCGCTCTAGGCGTTCCGGCCGTCTGTGGATAACTCTAAAACGCGGCGTTAAATTAGAGCCCGAATTCAATGCACCTGTAATTTTTTAGTGACACCGTTATCGGTTTTTTGAAATATCCCCCTCGCTGAAGCTCTTGGGCAGTGCCATTCATCGTAAGGGGGAAAGATGATGAACGGAACCGACCTGAACGATCTTCGTGGATTTCTGCTTTTGCAGAAAAGCCGGATCCTCAACAAGAGTGTTGAGTTTCGGGCGGAACAGATGAAGGACCACGAGGACACAAGCGACGAGGCCGATAAGGTTTCGATCGATTTGTCTCTCAGTTTGTCCATTCATTTGCACGAACGGGATCGCTCGTCGTTACTGATGATCGAAAAAGCATTGGGTAAAATCTCGGATGGCACCTACGGCCTCTGCGAGGCCTGCGGCGAAGACATCCACGTCAAGCGTCTGCAAGCTCGACCTTTCACTGCTCTGTGCATCTCGTGCATGGAAGAGCAGGAAGAGAACCAACTTTCTTAATCCGAATTTTCTAGACTCGCGAGGGCCGGTTGCACCGGCTCTCAATACGACCAGTGGCGAGTTTCTCTGGACCAACGACTTTAAAAAACGCCCTTTTCTCAACGGATGAGCTCGTCTGACATGGATGTCAGGCCTTCGCAGATCCTTCATTTCCGGACGTTTTCCAGCCGTCTGGCTCCTTTAGGGATTCCACTTCGGCACCGATCAATCTCATACGTTGGAGACTATTTTCCCGCACCCTGCGGAGGAGCAAGTATGAGCTTTGATGACAAGGTCCTCGAAATTCCCGCGACACTACCCATGTTACCTGTCCGGGACATCGTGGTCTTCCCCTACATGATTCTGCCTTTGTTCGTCGGCCGCGAGGGTTCAATCCGCTCGGTTGAAGAAGCATTGGCGAAGAATCGTCTGATCTTCCTGGCCTCACAAAAAGAGATCACGGAAGAAAACCCCACCGCCGACACGATTTATCAGACCGGCACCATCGCGATGATCATGCGCATGCGCAAACTCAGCGACGGTCGCGTGAAGATCCTGATTCAAGGTGTGGCAAAAGGACGTATTAAATCTTACGTTCGCACCAACCCCAGCTTCGAAGTCGCGATCGAGAAGATCGAAGAAAACGCGGCGGGAAATGCTCCCGTTGAAGCGGAAGCAATGATGCGCACGGCGAAAGAACAGATCGAAAAGATCATCGGCCTGGGCCGCGTTCTTCCTCCGGACATCCTGTTGGTTCTTGATGATGTCACCGATCCCGGTCGTCTTGCCGATTTGATCGCAAGCAACCTGGGCGTTAAAGTCAGTGAAGCTCAACGCGTCCTGGAAACTTCGGATGCGAAAGAGCGCCTGAAACTGGTCAACGAAATCCTGGCGTCGGAGCTCGAAGTTCTGCAAATGCAGGCGAAGATCCGCACGACCGCGAAGGATGAGATGTCCAAGTCGCAGCGTGAATATTTCCTCCGCGAGCAAATGCGCGCTATAAAGAGCGAACTCGGCGAGAACGACTCGAAGTCCGAGGAAATGGAAGAACTGCGCGACAAAGTGATCAACTCCGGCATGCCCGCCGCGGTTGAAATCGAAGCCCTCAAACAACTGGGTCGTCTGGAGCGCATGCATCCCGACGCTTCGGAAGCTTCGATGGTTCGCACCTATCTCGATTGGATGACCGATCTTCCTTGGAATAAAAAGACCGAGGACAATCTGGACGTGCACCGCGCGAAAACGATCCTCGATGAAGATCACTACGACCTCCAAAAGTCGAAAGACCGTATCCTGGAGTTCCTGGCGGTCCGCAAACTGAAATCGACAATCCGTGGACCCATCCTGTGCTTCGTTGGCCCTCCCGGCGTTGGTAAAACTTCGCTCGGTAAGTCGATCGCACGCGCCATGGGCCGTGAGTACTTCCGTATCGCTCTGGGCGGCGTGAAGGACGAAGCGGAAATCCGCGGTCACCGCCGCACTTATGTCGGCGCGATGCCCGGTAAAGTGATCCAGGCGATGCGCCAGGTGAAGACTTCGAATCCCGTGATCGTTCTCGATGAGATCGACAAGCTGGGTTCGGACTTCCGTGGTGATCCCTCGGCCGCGATGCTCGAGGTCCTCGATCCCGAACAAAACTCGACGTTCCGTGATAACTATCTGAACGTGGATTTCGATATGAGCAACGTGCTCTTCATCGCGACCGCGAACGTTCTGGAGAACATCCCGCCGGCACTCCGTGACCGTATGGAAGTCATCCACATCCCCGGTTACACCGAGAACGACAAGCTCTTCATCACGAAGAAGCACTTGATCGATCGTCAGATCGAGGCGAACGGGATCACGGACCAGAACATCAAGTTCACCGACGAAGGCATCCAGTATCTGATCGCGCACTATACGCGTGAGTCGGGTCTGCGTAACCTCGAACGTGAAGTCGGTTCGGTCTGCCGTAAAGTGGCGAAACAAGTGGTGATGGGTGAAGCGAGCTTCGTCGAAGTTAACGCCGCAACCGTCCCCGAACTTCTGGGCCCCCCGCGCTTCTTGCGCGACGAAGCGATGCAAGAGCCGCACGTCGGTGTGGTGACAGGCTTGGCTTGGACCAGCGCCGGTGGCGAAGTCCTTTACGTCGAAGCCCTGAAGTATCGCGGCAAAGGCGGATTGGTACTGACTGGACAGCTTGGCGATGTGATGAAGGAATCGGCCCATGCGGCAATGGCTTACGCCCGCGCCCATACCGAAGAGCTCAACATCCCCGATGATTACTTCGACCGTTGGGATACACATATCCACTTGCCCGCAGGCGCCATCCCCAAAGATGGTCCCTCGGCCGGTGTGACCATGTCGACCGCGCTCGTCAGCTTGATGACCGACACCCCCGTTCGCCACGACCTGGCGATGACCGGTGAAGTCACTCTGCAAGGCCGTGTCCTTCCCGTCGGTGGAATTCGTGAGAAGTGCCTGGCGGCCCTCTCGCAAGGAATCAAAGACATCGTGATTCCGTTCGCGAACCAGAAGGACCTCGCGGATATTCCGAAAGAGTTCAAAGACAAGATGAACTTCATCTGCGTCGAGAACTTGGACGAAGTCTTCGCGGTGGCATTCGACAAGAATGCCAAGACCACGAAGAAGACCGGTAATGCTAAGGGCGCGCGCAAGGGCAAAGGCTCGGCGGCGGCTTCGGCAGCGTAGTCTAAAACCTATTGTTAGTTGTTGTTGTTTGTTCCTTGTTCCAACGTATGACCCATCGACTGTGCTCCAGTCGGTGGGTTTTTTAGTTTCGCGGTCCCATCAACGGTTGCAGAAACTTAATGATCACCTGGACTCGTGTGGAACTCAGAAGAACCCGTAACAAGGGGTACAACAATTCCTTATGGAGGATCGATGACCCCGAAAACAAAACCCTACTACTTCGGTGATTTGAAATTTGAAGCTTACTGCCGTCCCGCTGGTCTTGGCTGGGAATGCGGTCTGAAGTTCAAGGGTGAGCCCGTTTTCGTCGGTAACTTCGTTCACAAGCCCGAAGCCACAATGTGGTGGAAGGAAATGAACAAGTACATGACCCAGTTCTGCAACAAGTACGACTACATGGAAAATGCTCCCACCACTTGGTACCCCAAGTTCGTGAGCCACTACATGTACAAACACTACTACACTTTCCTCGACAAAGTGTTCACCGCGCACAACCGCACTTACGCAAAACACTTCACGACCGACGTGAAGAAGTACAAAAACTACGTCCGCAAATCCGCTTAATCCGCGGTTTTAAAGATGTGTTTGGAGAGGGGAGCTGTGAGGCTCCCCTTTTTTATTTTTTGGAATGGCTGGCTTACGCTACAACGAAATTTTCTTCGGACTAAGGCTGCAATCACTACAACTGTGTACGAACGAAAACTACTCAACGATTCTTACTGTCTCGACTTCCGTAGGAATACCATCAACCACGCGAATAAGTGAATATCTCACCTCTTCTAACGGAATAACAACCTCGCCAGAGAAGATATTCAGGTCTTGAACGTTTCTTGCGATCACATGGTCAAACTTGTAGTTCCCGTTCTTCGATGTGAATTCCGTGAATGCTAGCATTGAACTTGATATTTCGTTCTCACGTCTTACCCGTATAAAAGAAAATTCCTCTCGTTCTTCGTAGCGAAAAGCATATTTAAGGAGTTTAAACTCTTCGTGCTCCGATTCTTTAAGACTCCAACGAATCGACTCGGCCACAACCTCTTCAAAAATCGAATCAGCAATTCTATCCCATCCGTCGTAACCAGAAAATCGGTCATCGACTAAGCCTACTTGCCCCATAGGCTTCGCAACACTCTCCAAGCAATCACATGCAACTTCCATCAGCGCATGAACACTAGTTTCAAAATTTTTCCGCATCAGTCACCCTTCATGCACTTGAGAAGATCGAGCTCTTCCCTCGTTGGAGGACGTTTCGGACCAAAGCCTCCACTTGGTGTTACAGGTTTTACGCGGCCCCCCGTAATGTCTAAAACAATTCTCCCGCTACCATCTGTAATGTAAATTCTTCCACCACTTCCTTGAACCACGCTGTTGGGGGGCCCTTGAAAATTTTTAACATTGCCTCCGCTTCTTCCTCCCGCAACTTTAATATCAGGTCTAATATCCAGGACACCCCCGCCAACTCCACCCGTAGTACGAATTGAATCGCTGGCTCCGCCGAGTTCCGGGGACTTCCTACTCAACCCAGACTCATCAACCCAATTAACGGGGTCCCCCTCAACGTATCCATAAAAATTCGTATCCCCGCCTGCCAGAAGAATGGGATCCATCGTGGTCCATGTCTCTGTCTTCGCGTCGTAGTTTCGTACCCCAAACCGTGTGAAGCCCGTCTCCGGATCCCAAATCCCGCCTGCAAATCCGTATGGCTGGAAACAGCTGTTCGTATCCCGAACAATGCGACCTCCAGCGATGTAGTCGATCCTTTGAGCGACCGCCCCGTTCAAGGTATTCACTACCAGACGAGGTGATCCTAAGTGATCAGTCAAAATGCGGAACTTCTGTCCCTCCGTTATCATATAGGCGGGCGCGTTCGTTCCAAAGGCATGCACGTACGTTTTGGTGATGTGTCCATTTCCGTTGTATTCGGCAGCAATACGTCCTTCACTTTGATAAAGATATCCGCGCTGAAAACTTCCATTCATCTTCGTGACAGTTAGACGAGCAAATCCATCATCCTGATAAGTTTTTGTGACTCCTCCAGTTTGGGCGGTGCGGAGACTAGACGTGACGTCATATTCATAGATGCTTGATCCACCGACTAACGGACTCATTGATACCCGATCACCTAACGGGTTGTATGTGTAGAGGATACTACCCAAAGCGGTGATCCTGTCGCGTGAGTCATAGCTCGCTGTAAAAGTTGTGCCCCAATTCGAGCCGAACGCCCTGTTCCCGTTCGTGTCAAATACTCGGCTGTTGACCGTAATCCCGTCCTTTTTCACTTCAACGAGTCGGCCGTTGTCATCATATGCATAGGCGTAAACAGCCGTCTCGCCCAGAATGTTTTCGGTCAGCGTAACAATCCGACCGATTGAATCCCGACCAAGAATATAGGAATAAAGCAACGTCGGTGGCGCACTCCCAGCAGAGGAAAGATGAGCCGAGTATCCCGACACACGTCCATAGGAATCAAAAATCGATTCGTCTTGAACGTTATCTATCTTACTACCGGTTATTCGACCAGAGCCATGGTCAGTTGTTAACTCTAGGTCACCAACTTGTGTGACCCGCCCGCCTGCATTCCGCACGTAAGCGATTTGAGTTGAAATATTCGGGTCATTTCCGAAGATCCTGCGGACACTAATGCGATGAAGATTATCGTACTCCCATTCAAGTTTCGCATATCGGAAGTCCGTATTCACATCTCTCAGCTCCTCAGAACGAATCATCTCTCCATAGTAACTGAAGACGCTTTTTACTCCCTCACCGTTAAACGTATTCTCAAGTGACAACACCAAATCTGAGTTCATCATGTAGGTCGTGGTTATAGATTGGCTCCCACCACTCATTTTCCACGGAAGACCTGAATTAAAATATGTATAGGAGACTTGGCTTCCTGTCGGAAGGTGAACGGAATTCAGTTGTCCGTCTGCATCGTAAACAATATGGGTTGTATCGAATACACCTAGGCTTAGCGGAGCCCTATAGCTTTTCAAAGAACCCATTACGTCGTAACTAAACAAGTGCTTGAGCTTACCCGCAACCTCAAAACTCGTAACACGTCCTTTCGGATCGTATTCGTAATTCGTCATTGTACCGTCAGCAGAGAGCACCGAAGTTGCGTTTCCGTTCGCATTGTACAGGAACTGTGTAACTTGGTTCAGCGAATTAGTAATTGACTCCACGAAACCTTGGTTATTGAAAGACAGGTTCTGCAACAGACCGTCGGCACCCTGGATCTGCGTCACCCTACCGTGCGCGTCGCGGCTCAAAGTCATCGGAACATCATTTCCGACCTGATATGCGGTCATCTCCTCATTTTCATTTAGGCTTTGCTTTCGAATCCCGGAAACGGATGAATTTGTGGTTATCTCTCTTTGAATGCGATCCCAAGTCGAGATGACACTTTCTCCTCCGCGCGAAGAATTTGTCGTTAGCGTAGAGTATGAGAAAAAATCTGTATTTGACGTTGGGGAGGGCTGTACCTGCCTAACATGGTTTGTTACTGCCGTGGTAGAGCCATATGTCAGTTCGGATGTAGATGGGCGACGCAATAAACTTCCGAAGCGAGGGTCATATACTGTACTGGTCCTCTCGGAACGAAATACGCTATTAAACTCCGTACTCCCATCCTGATCTTCCTCATAGCTTGACTGTTCTCCTGTTGGTAAACTCATATGACGCGCATAAGTCGTTCCGTCGTTGGAGAAATTTTGGATTGTCGTCCGTCCCATGCCGGTTTTAAAACTTACGGACTTTACGGTCCCGGATAGGCTGCTTGTGATCTGCCAAGACTTTCCTCCAACATGATTCTCTGCAGTTAGCTCCCCGTTTTCGTTGTAGCTATACTCTGCAGTCGCCGAGTCCTTGTGTACGATCTTCGTGACTAAATCATCAGCTCCATATTGGAACTGAACGCGGTGGCCCAATGGATCGATCAGCTCTGATATCCTACCCTCGGGGTCCCTCATCAAATTGTTCACTTGACCAAACGGAGAGGAAACTGACTGAAGACGCCCTTGATTGTCTCGACCCATTTGGAAGTTGTTACCGTAATGATCTTGAACGACGGAGAGATGACCTGCCACATAGTAAAACGTAAACCTTGTCGTTCCCAAGAGAGCATTAAGTGTTCTAAGGTGCCTTCCTGAATTCGAAAACACAAAAACTTCTTCTCCCGATCCTCCAACGACATATCTCTCATTTAAACCAACGACTGAGTTTTTCGCGAAATGAGTTCTTCCATTTCCAAGATAGATCTTCTCATTTACTGCATCGTAAAAATGATGGACAGCAAAGGTAAAACCTCGATCCACGAAATCCGTCTGCACCGATATCTGGTTATTCGCCCCATAGCCCGCCGCAAAGTCTGAGCTATAGACCAAATCAAAAGGCACTCCTACTAGTTCGAATCTTTCACTGAAACTAAGATTCTCCGCTTTGATTTCCGAGCCCGGCATCAAGCACTGTTGATTCGGACTCAACGTGGGCGTAGGCGTGGGCGTAGGCGTAGGCGTAGGCGTGGGCGTAGGCGTAGGCGTAGGCGTGGGCGTGGGCGTAGGCGTAGGCGTAGGCGTGGGCGTGGGCGTAGGCGTGGGCGTGGGCGTAGGTGTAACCCAACTGTTGCATTCGGGTGTCTCGTTCGCCCAATAACAAGGATTAACACTATCGTTCATTATCAGACGAATGTCGTAGTACTCGACACCTGTAGGTAAAGAGCATTCGATCTCAACATCATAATGAGGAAAATCGGGAGTAAATTCACCCTTTACCCACATTTCATCTCGCACACGCCATGCCACCACTCTGCTATCCGATGTCGCGCATCGATACTGAAAAACCATGTAGGAAAAACCTTGAAATACCGTAAATTCGTTTTGCTCACGATAGACATTAATCGTATTCGAGTCCACCGGGCGTAAAATTGCGTTGATGTTTACATCAGGACTGAACCAGGGAGCGATTCCATCACCTGCAATTGCACCAATCGGAACAAGCACAAGAACCAAAAACCGATTTAGTAGCGTCGTCACTCAAACCCCCTCATTACTTCAGCTCAAAGAACATTAGAAAGAATCTAGCTCTCAAAATTCTGACAACCTTTGGATGAAAATCATTACGCTCTTGAATTCACACAATTTGCCGTCTTGATATGCGATCTTCGATCGAATCCAACAACATCCAAATCGACCAATCTTCAGAATTAAAATTAGGAACAATAGAGATTCAAATGGCAAACTTTTTTCCATTCTATGTTTTCTCAGTTAGTAATTCTTAATCAGATCACCGTGAAATTAGCATTTTTTAAGTTCGTATTATCTTAAATAGGTCGAACGAAAAATAGTTGGAAAGTTCTGGACGACCGAAAAACTATCCCGAAAGATTTATTCTCGTATCGAAAACAAAAATGGAGGCGCATCTTGTTCCGCAAAATTAAACTACAGCTGACTTCGACAATAGTTTTCGCTTTGGTCGGTGTTCTCACTCACTCAAACTCCGCTTTTGCACAATGTGCGAATCTGTTATGTGCGACACATGACATCTATTTACCTACTAACATTATCAATAGCAGCGCGCTCCCTTCTCTTACGGTCATTGGTGGAAATGTAGGGATCGGCACAAATACACCGACTGCAATTCTCGACATCCAAGCAACCGGTGCAAACTCGGCCATCATCGTTCCGCGAGACTCCACCCTGAACCGACCTGTTGGCGAAGCGGGTATGATCCGCTACAACACCGATCTGAGCCAATTCGAAGGATTCACCAGCAGCGGCTGGGGAGCCATTGGCGGTAGTGCGGGAGGAGGATCCTCCCAATGGGCTGATACCGTATCAGGAATCTCCTACGGCTCCGGAAATGTCGGGATTGGTACAGCATCACCGGAAGGAGCCCTAGACGTGCGCGGCTCCCTGATCGTCGGAGTGCCGAATACTCAGATCAGCAATCCATATGCTGTCGTCGTCGCTAAAGCGAGCAATAACCCGCACATCATCCTCGAGCAAGCAGGCGTAAATACCGGAGGTCTCGCCCTCACCGCCGACGACCTCGTTTTCGGCAGCGAGCTTGGAGGGTTCATCTTCCGCACGGGAGTGGACTATAACGGAAACTTCACCGCGACCGGAAACGAGGTCATGCGTATCAGCACTTCCGGCAATGTGGGAATCGGTACTAATTCACCGTCACAGAAACTGCACCTCGTCGGTAATCTGCGCGTACAAGGCAGCACCGACTGCACCTTAGGAAATGGGTCCGGCGGAACCAGTTGCTCCTCAGATCTGCGACTTAAAGAAAAAGTCACCCCCATACAGGGAGCTCTAAAGAAAATCAGCACACTGAACGGCGTCTCCTTTCAGTGGAACGATTTGTCCCTAAGCCCCGGGCGGCGGGATATCGGTGTTATCGCGCAAGATGTAGAGCAGGTATTTCCCTCGGCCGTTTCTACGGATGAGGGCGAACCCTATTACAAGCGCGTTGACTATGCTGTGTTGATCGCTCCGATGATCGAAGCCATCAAGGAACTCAAATCGCAAAACGAAGTGCAGAGCCTCCTCATTCAGAAGCTTCAAGCGCGCGTCTCGCAACTCGAAACCCAACGCTAATCTCCAGACTTCAAAAACCTGATTCACAGAAAAAGGGAGAGTCTCGCTCTCCCTTTTTCATTTCGAGACACGTCACGTGCGAAGCTCGCCCCCTGTTGAGACTGTCGAAGAATTGTGGGGTTGGCGGTTCCTTGGACAGTCTATACTGGCGGAACATCGTCCAACCGCCTGCGTAGGGGTTTCGTTTTGAAACGTTCCGTGATTTACAAGCTGGTTTCGGTTTTCGCGCTGATTAGCGTGAGCCTCAGCTTTCAAAACTGCGGTCGCTTCACCGAGCCCGGATCGTTTTCGGCGTCGATGCCTTCGAACGCGAACCTCATCGAACAAGTCGCTCAAGGTAAAGCGCTTTACGCGAATCACTGCGCCTCTTGCCATGGTGAAGTCGATACGTCCGGCAAACGGGATCGCACGCTCACGCAGATCCAATCCGCGACCGCCACCGTTCCGCAGATGATGTTTCTGACCCAGAGCCTGACCGGCGCCGATATTAAGCTCATCGCCCTGGCGTTGGGTCACAAACCGGGCGACGGGATCGCGAATCCCTATCTGTGCGACGCGAACACCGATCCGCGTCCCTCGGATCTGCGTCGTCTGAGCCGCCGCGAGTATCTGGCGACGCTGAATCTACTGACCGGCGGCTTCGTGACCCTCGACAATGCGAGCTTCGAGATCGACGCCCTGCCTTCGGACGCCGTGACCGAGATTTTCGACGTTCAGGATTCTTCCGTTTCGGCGGCACACGCCACGGCCTTCTTCCGCGTCGCCGATAAAGTCGGCCAGATCTTTTCGACCTCCAGCACTTGGGTCAACAACCACGCCTGCTCGGGGACGGGCATGAATGACGCCTGCTGGTCGAACTTCATGCGTCGCTTCGGCAAAGTCGCTTTCCGCCGCGCCCTGAACGCCGAAGAGCTCACTGCCTACCGCGCGATTTACAATACCGAAGCCTCGGGCGGTAAAGCCGCGGGGATTCACGCGGTGGTCTCGACCATGCTTCAGTCCCCGCACTTCCTTTACAAAATCGAACTCGCGGGCTCGGCCGTGAACGGCCGCGAGGATCTTTTGTCGCTCACACCCTATGAACTCGCCAGCCGCCTGGCTTTCACGGCGACGGGCCGCGGTCCGGACCTCGCCTTGATCGAAAAGGCCGAGGCCGGTCAGCTCGCCAACGCCACCCAGTACGCCGAGATCGCGCAAGGGCTTTTCACCAGCGCTTCGGGCCGCAATCAGGTCCGCGAATTCTATACGCAGTGGCTGGGCGTCAACCGCTTGCCGGTGTCCAACCACTCGGATTGGTTCTTGAACGGCGTCGCGCCGAACGAACTCCGTTCCGAAGCCGCGCAAGAGATCCAAGACTTCACCTCGTATTACACTTACGACGTTCCCGGAACTTACTTCGACCTGATGACGTCGGACCGCAACTTCGTGAAAGGAAACGCGCTCGCGCAAGTTTACGGAGTCGCCGGCCCGGGCGGCTCAGGCCTGAGCGTCCAGATCGAGGCCGAGGCCATGACGCCCTCGACGGGTGGCGGAACCGGCGACGGCTGGAACTTGTGGTCGGACGGAACACTCACCAAAACCGCGAACCTACGCGCGGGTCGCACTTTCCGCGTGAACGCGCGGATGCGGGCGGACCTCGCCGGCGGCGTGGGCGCGAACTTCCGACTGCTCTTCGGAAGCCAAGTCATCGGAACCGGAACCGTCACCTCGCCCACGGATTACGCGGATCACATCTTCACCTTCACCGCGAATCGCGAGAACGCGGTCGTTTCCATCGCCTTCACGAACAATGCGGAAGTGAACGGGATGGACCGCAACCTCTACGTGGATTTCATCCGCTTCGACGAACAGCTCGGCCCCGGTGAGGATCGCTCGAAGTTCCCCTTGGGCCAACGCCCGGGCGTCATGAGCCGGGTGGGCTTCATGATGGGCGCGACGAACCAATCGAGCCTCGTTCACCGCGGCTTGATCCTGCGCAGGAACATCCTTTGCGACGTCATCGGGCATCCGCAGATGACCGCCGAGACCGCGGAGCTCTTCAAACCGCCGACCCCGGATCCGACGCAAAGTTTACGGAATCAAATTGAGTCGCGCACGAACTCGGCCAGCTGCGTGGGCTGCCACTCGAAGATCAACCCGGCGGGTTTCGTCCTGGAAAACTACGACAGCCTGGGCCGCTACCAGAGCGTCGAAAAGGTTTACGATTCAAACGGAAATCTGCTCGCCCAGCACCCCGTGGACGCCTCGGCGGACCCGAACGTCGATTCGCAACAGGATCCGCGGGTCACGGGATTGCTCGCGATGACCGATACCATAAGCAGAAGCACGCGTGGCCCGAGCTGCCTGGTGCAGCAGTGGTCGACGTACACGAAAGGACGCAAACCGAGCGCGCAGGACAACTGCGAGCTTAACCGGTCGCTCTCGCAGCTTCAGACTTCGGGGGGCGGTCTGCTCTCGATGATGAAGGCGACCGTGATGGATTCGAACTTCCGCCTGCGCTTGCGCGGGCCGGTTCAGTGAGGTGGGCATGAAAATCGATCCGAAAACACGACGCGCCTTTCTGGTCGGTAGCGGACGCACGCTCATGGCTTTGCCGTTCCTGCCTTCGATCATGCCCCGCGCGATGGCGCAGTCGGGCCCCGTCATCAAAAAACGTTTCGTCATGATCCATAGCGGTCACTGCCAGGCCGTCGAGCAATGGTTGCCCGATCCCGCGCGCTTCACGTTCACCGAACGCACGAACGGACGCGAGGTCGCCTTGAGCTCGATTCCCGGCACGATGTCGCCCGTCTTGGGGACGCATTTCGACGCCCTTCGCTCGAAGCTGATCATCCTTTCGCGGATGGACCCGACGACCACGATGCCGAACCACAATCCCGAGTTCCTGTTGACGGGGGGAGTTCTCTCCGAGTCGGCCGACTCCCTCGATCACGTGCTCGCGGCGAAGCTCTACGCGACGGCGCCGCTCAATCTGCATGTGCGCTCGGTGTTTGACCAGTACAACTCGGGCTCTTTTCACGTCAGTGTCCGCAATAAGTCCTATGTGCCCGGTCAATTCAACCCCCGCGCGGTTTTCGAAAGCATCTTCGGGAACGGCACGCCCGCCGCGACGCCACGGCGTCAGCTGCTCGCGGTCGATCGGGTCCTTGAAGAGATGCGGGCGCTCAAAGCGAACCGCAATTTGTCCTCGGCGGACCGGCAACGCCTGGATCAACACACCGAACTCGTTTTCGACGTCGAAAGAAAGTTGAATACGCCGGCGGTCATCCTGCCGGGTTGTTCGAACCTGACGGGGCCGGCGAGTTCGCCGGTCGGCTCGACGAATTCCGCGTCCTACCAGGTCGTCCTCGATCAGATGTTCGACGTGCTCGAGCTTTCGATGAAGTGCGGGCATACGCACGTCGCGACTTTGATGATGCACATCTACGACTACTTCGCGGGGAACGTCGGCTTCATTCCGGGCATCCCGAACACCGTGCGCGTGCACGAAGACATCGGACACGCCTCGGAAGATCCCTCGCACCGTCCGCTGAAGCTTCTTTGGAGCCAGTTCCTGTCCCAACGGGTCGCGCGCTTCCTGACGAATTTGAACAGCGTCGAAGACACCAATACGGGCGCCACCTTCCTGGATAACTCCATCGTCGTCTGGGGGAACGATCAAGGCGCGCTCGAAAATACGGTCGCCCACAACTCGCAAAATATCCCTCTGCTGATCGCGGGCAGCGCCGGCGGCTTCCTGAAAACCGGCAAATACGTCGACTACGGCCCGGCTTACGCCGCCAATCTGCGACGCCCCGTGGGCGGCGACGAAGGCCCCTACCGCCGCGGCCGTCCCTACAATCAGCTGCTCGTCACCATCGCCCGCGCGATGGGCCTTCAGCCCGCCGACTACGAAACCAACGGCGTGCAGGGCTTCGGCTTCTACGGCCCCCGCACCTTCAGCCACGACTATCTGGGCGGCAACCACCGCCGGGATTTGCTGCCGCTGATTACTTGATGGGTCGGATATGGGTGGGCCTATCGTGCCTGCTCATCAATGGAGCAGAAGACGCCAACAGGTCGTCGGCGTCTTCTACTCCATAATTCTAATTTTTTCGATTTCCTTCGAATCACTACCAACCACATGAATCACTGAATATCTCACTTCGCCTAAAGGGATCAGAATTTCATCTAACGTCATTATCGCGCCTTGCATTTTTCTCGCAATCACATGATCAAACCTATAGCTCCCGCCCCTTGACGCAAATTCCACGAAAACCGAAGTTGAATCCGATTCTTCACCTGCTCTTTTTACTTTTATAAAGGAAAAACCATTCAGATCTTCGTAACGGAATGCATATCTAGGGAATTGAAAGACCTCTCGCTCCAAGTCGGTGAGGCTCCAACGAATAGACTCCGCAACAACCTCTTCGAATATAGACTCGGCAATTCGATCCCATCCATCGTAACCTGCAAACCGATCGTCGACCAAACCGACACGGCCCAGTGGACCGGCAACTTTCTCCATGCCCTCACGCGCGACGTCCATCAATATATGAATGCTTGTCTCAAGACTCTTGGTCATCAGTCACCTTTCACGCATTTGAGATTGATATCAAGTCTAACGTCTATCATCGAGGCGATCAAAGAACTCAAAGCTCAGAATGAAACCCAAAGCCTCTTGATCAAGACGCTTCAAGCCCGCGTCGCGGAACTTGAAGCCCAACGCCAGGTCACGCTCGCTCTACCGGAGCGTTAGGTCCCATCCTCTCTGCCCTCCGCTTGCGTTCCTCGTCGGTTGCCGGTATGAAACCTTTGCGGTCATTCCGGCCGCCCGGACGAGATGCGCCGTACCCGGTTAGGACAAGACGACGCTCCAAAAAGGAGTGTCTATGTCCACGGCTTGGATTCTTTTGATTTTTGCCGGTCTGTTTGAAATTTGTTGGGCCATCGGTTTGAAGTACACCGAAGGTTTCACGAAGCTTTGGCCGAGCGTCTTTACGCTCACCACGCTCGCGATCAGCATGTTTCTGCTCGCGAAGGCCAGCGCCACCCTGCCTATCGGGACCGCGTACGCGGTGTGGGTCGGGATCGGGGCTCTGGGTGCCGCGATCCTGGGGATCTTTCTGTTTCACGAACCCGCGAGTCTGCCGCGTTTGGGATTTCTGGCGCTGCTTGTGGTTTCGATCATCGGCTTGAAGCTGACCGCGGCTTAACCGCAAGGAACACGGGACATCCCGTGTTCCGCTACTCTTTCCGGAAATCCAAAGCGCCCGTCCACGAAATGACTTGGTCCCCACGGCCCAGATCGGCCGGGCGCGCATGATCCGGCGAGCGGAAGTCCATCCCCTCGTCGTGGATCACCAACACCAGCTCGTCGCGCATCAAACGATCCGCCGACGCCAGCAAGGACGAGATCTTCTCGGACAGCGGAATCGGATCGGCTTCGCACCGGGCGCAGGCCGCCTCCGTTCCCGTCATATGCCAGCGGCTGAAGATCATCATCGGTCCGAGCGAACGATCCCAGAACAGCTCAAGGTAATTCCCCTCGGGATTTTCCTCGGAGTCCAAACGCACCGAGAACTGATCTCCCGGAGCGCGGATCTTGAAATACGCCATCGCGTCCGGGCGCCAAGCCGCGAGCGCCCGCACGAACTCACCCGCTTCGGGATGCGCGGAACAGAAGGCGAGAACCTCGGCATCCCACTTCATCGCACGAACTCCGCTTCGATCGGCAAGTGATCGCTCGCCAGATCCGGCCCCAAACGCGCCGACTTCAAAACGAAACTTCCACGGTACAGGACGTGATCGATCGGTACGCGCATCCAACTCGGAAAAGTCGTCGGCCACGACGGCAGCAAACCGGACTGGGGACGGATGTTGCGCAAGCCCCCGGTTTCGATCGCCCGATAGTGCGTCGACCACGGAGCCGTATTCAAATCCCCCGCGACGATCAGGTCTTCGGTAACGCCGCGACTCCAAGCGCCCAGACGTTGCAAATGCCGATTGCGATCCGCGCCCCAAGCCGCACTGATGGGCGGAAGGGCATGGGTCGCGAGCACGCGCGCGGGTCCACCGGGCGCGTTCACCAGAATTTCGAGGCTGTTGATGCCTTCGTCACTGAAGGTGGTCGTCGTTTTCGAAAGCAGGGGATAGCGGGAGTAAACCGCGATCCCGAAATTGTGGTCGTGCGGATCTTTCAGGCTCTGCGAAAGTTCGCCTTCAATCGCGGCGACCCCCGTCAGCCAGCGTTCGTCGACTTCGATCAAGATCAGAATATCCGGTTTGAAGTCGGCGACCCATTTCACAACTCGTTCGTAGTCGCGATTGTCCGTCTGCACATTCGCCATCCCGACCTTCAGCGCATAGGGATAACTGGTTGAATTGTCGGGCTTTGCCGAAAACTGATTCTCAAACAGCCAAGGCGACATCAGATAGAGGTTCGAAACGAAAGCCGCCGAGGCGATCAGGAAAATGCTTCGCTTTGATCGCACCGAACACAAAATCGCGACGACCAATGAGCCCCAAAGGCTCGGCCACAGAAAGGCCGCCAGATTATCGAGGGCCAGATGCGATCCGCGCAGCCAAAAAAGACCCGCGAGAATCGCGCTGAACATCGCGAGCACGGGGGACCATTGATCCAAACGCGCGCCCAACCATTTTTGCAGTGAGGAAAAGGGGTTCACACCCCGGACTTTAACGCCTTTTGCGTTCGTTGTCAGACTCAAGAACGCGGATCAGGGTCTTCAGATCCGTCATCTCTTCTTTCAGATGAAGGATCTGCTCTTCCTTCTCTTGAAGCACCTGCGTGTAGGCCTTCTTGAGCTCGGTCAAAAGACGGTTCGCCGCGGTCAGAATCGGCTCGTGATTCTCTTTGTTGCTGAGGTTCTGAATCTCGGCATGCCACTGCGAAGAGACCGCCGGCGAAATGGTCGCCTCCGCCGGTGTCGTCGACAAGGACACAGAGGCCACCTTCGTGGCCGACGGGGACAGGTGAGGAGAGGGGGCCTGCGCCCCCGATAGGTTAGAGGCTGCCGATGACTTCGGCGGCAGACCCGTCACCATTTTCGGTGCGGGCGTCCGCTTCTCTTGCGTGAACGTGCTCGCGGGGGTCTCCGCCAGAAAAGTCTGTTCGCTGCTTAGGGAGGGGCGATGGACTTTCTGGTGGGTCCCGACAGGCTCGTCCATGATCAAGTACTTCCCATCTTCAAAGATGTACTTGATGTCATCGGCTTTGATCCTTCTCCGCAATGTACTGATGCTCACCTTATATTTCGATGAGTACTCAGTGAGGGGAAGGTAGCTGCTGTCCATGGTCAAAAGGATCTCCTGATTACTCATCCTTGTGACTCTGTCCAAATCTGTCAAATGCTGGATGGTCAAAATAATCACGGCTATCCAAAATCTGATCCTTGGTCTGGATAGTCGGATGGATATCCTGGTCAAAGGGCCGTGATCAGCCCTGGTCTTTTGTTTGCGGTTGGTAAATAAACGGTGAATAATCAGCCCATGGGCCTGCGGATGCGCGATAAAAAGAAGATCGGCCTCGTTCTCTCCGGTGGGGGCATCAAAGCGGCTGCCTTCCATATAGGCGTTTGTTTGGCGCTCCGCGAAAAGGGTTTTCGGTTCGCCGGGGGCTCCAAGGACCTGGTCAAGAAGAACCACCCCGACGAATCGGACAAGACGATCCGTCTTTATGTCGGGTCCAGTGCCGGGGCCTTCATGAGTTCCATGCTCGCGGCTGGTTACTCACTGGAAGCCCTGGTCAACGCCTTCGAAGTCGGGACCGGAAACTCCCCCCACTTCAAAGATCAAAACAGCCTCGATGCCCTTCGCCCGATCGGTTACCGCGACATCTTTTCCGTGAACGGGAAAGGCCTGCTGAAAACCATCCCCCTCGGCCTCCTGCGTAAATCCCTGATCAGCGGCGGCCTCGAAGCCCTGGTGAAGGACAAGTTCAAAGTGAACGGCTTCTTCACGACCAAGGGACTGGAAAAGTACCTGCGCGAGTACGCTTTGTCGCACAACGAGTTCAGCCAACTGGGCGTTGAGCTCTTCATCATCGGCACACAGCTCAATCATACAAGGAAGGCTATCTTCGGAGCTTTCCCCGAGAAATCCAAAACCACGAACGTCAAATACGTGAATTACGCGAAGATCTCGGAAGCAGTCGCCGCGTCGACCTCGCTACCTCCCGTCTTCGCCCCCTACGGGCTGAAAAACGACGACGGCAAAGAGATGTTCTACTTCGATGGCGAGATTCGCGACACGCTTTCAACCCACGTCGCCGCCGATCACGGCGCCGATCTGGTCATCGCGAGTTATTCTGTGCAGCCGTATCACTATACTCAAGAGGTCGGATCTCTTCACAATTTCGGAATCCCGGTCATCTTGAACCAGGCTTTGTACCAGGTGATCCAGCAGAAGATCGATCGCCACATCCGCAACCAACAGGACATTCGCGTCATCTACGAGTCCATCGACGGATACCTACAGAACACGAATCTGCCCGACGAACACCGGCAGAAGATCCTCGAGATGATCCGCGAACGCGCCGGTTTCAAGCCCAACGTCGACTACGTTTATATCCATCCCCGTCCGCACGACACCGAGATGTTCTTCGCGGACCACTTCAGCCTGAATCCGACGACGCTCGAGAAGATCGTGAAGATCGGTTTTAAGTCAGCGATCTCGGCCCTGCGCGCCGCCGATTTGTAATAAAAAAGCCCGCGGAAAGCGGGCTCTTAGGAAGCATGAATCGAGAGTCGAGTTCGGTTTAAAGGCTCGCCGAGGGCGGCGCCGTCACGGCCGCCGGACCCGAGTTCAGCGCGCTTTCCACCAACATATAGAGCTGGCCCGAGAAGGCGCCCAGAACCACGATCAACAGCGCGCAGAAAATCAGGGCCGCGCGGGTCGCGTTCAAAGCTTTCGGAGCTTCAACGGCTTCCCCATCACGCATGTACATGACCACGATCGGGCGCAGGTAGTAAGCCACCGCGATGACCGAGTTCAACATCCCCCACAGCGCCAACCACACCAGACCTTGGTCCATCGCCGTCGTGAACAGATAGAACTTACCGAAGAAACCCAGGGTCGGCGGAATGCCCGCCATCGACAGCAAACAAACCGTCAAGCTCAAGGCCATCACGGGACGTTTGCGCGCATAACCCGCCAGATCGTCGATCGAGATCGAGGCATCCTCATCACGCTCGAACAACGTGATGATCGCGAAAGCACCCAAACTCATGATCGAATAGCCGATCAGGTAGAAGATGACCGCGGCCGGAGCGCCCAAACCCAGGGTCAAAGCGCCGTTCACGGGCTCGAGGCCCACGGTGATCAGACCCACCAGCAGATAACCCGAGTGCGCGATGCTCGAGTAAGCGAGCATCCGTTTGAAGTTGTTCTGCATGATGGCGCCGACGTTGCCGACGATCATGGTGAAGACCGCCATCCATTGCAGGACGTTCAGCAAAGCCGCCGAACCTTCCAGCGCTTTCGATTCCATCAAGCGCATGAACGCGATGAACGAAACCGCTTTGACCGCGGTCGCCATGAACGCCGCATGCGGCGTCGGCGAACCTTGGTAAACGTCGGGTGTCCATGCGTGGAACGGGAAGATCGAGACTTTGAAGCAAAAGCCCAGAATCGCGAGAGAAATCCCGAACAGGTACAGCTTCGAGTTCACGATCAATTCCGGAGTCCGCTCCAGAATCACCGCCAGCGACGTGCTTTCCGCCGAGCCGAAGATGAACGAGATCCCGTACAGCAGGATCGCCGACGCCAGGCCGCCCAAGATGAAGTACTTTAGCGCCGCTTCCTTCGAGAGCTTCTGCTCATGGGAAATCGCGATCATGATGTAGAGCGAAAGCGACATCATCTCGAGTCCCACGAACAGGATGATCAGATCGTTAGCGGCCAGAAGCACCAACATCCCGAAGATCGAGTTCAAGGTCAGGAAGACGAGCTCCGAGAACTGCTCCCCACGCGTCGACGGATTGTCGTACATCAGGAACAAGGACACGCAACCCACCAGCAGGGTCAAAATCCCGACCGCGACGGTTTTTCCGTCCATGATCAAGGCCCCGCCGAAAGCGGTCTTCATCTCTTGGTCGTAAACCAAGATGTAAACGGTCATCAGCAGGATCGCCGCGGCCAAAAGACCGCCGATACCTTGCCATAGGGTGCCCGCGGGATTCTGCTCTTCGTTCCCGTTCAGCACCTTCACGGTGATCGGGATCAAGCTGGCCAGAAACAACGCGATCAAAGGGGATACGCTAAACAGGTCACGCATCGTGATGACGATATTCATTACTGACCTCCGGTCTGCGCGGTCGCGGACGCATTTGCCGAGGCACCCACTTCAGAAGCGTTTTGGACCGTCAATTCGTAGTTCGATTTATTCGTGATCAGGTGGTCGATCGAAGTCTTCGTGTAGGACAGGAAGTGCCCCGGGAAGAGCCCCATCCAGAAAACCAGCACGCCCAAGGGGGCAAGTACCGCGATCTCACGCGCGTTCAGATCGTGCAGGGGATGCTTCTCATCCGAAGCGAGCTCACCCTTTTCGCCGAAGAACACCCGTTTGAACATCCACAGCATGTACGCCGCGCCGAGGATCACCCCGAGCACCGCGATTCCGCCCATCCACACGTTGTATTTGAACGCGCCCATCAGGATCAGGAATTCACCGATGAAACCGTTCGTCATCGGGACCGCGATCGAGGACAGCGTGATGATGAAGAAAGAAATGGTGAAGATCGGCACGACCGCCGCCAAACCGCCATACTTCTTGATCTCACGCGAGTGCGTGCGCTCATAGATCATACCGACCAACAAGAAAAGCGCGCCGGTCGAAACCCCGTGGTTCAGCATCTGGTACAGGCCACCGGTCACGCCCTGCTCGTTCATCGCGAACAGACCCATGACGATGTAACCCATGTGCGAAACTGAAGAGTAGGCCACGAGTTTTTTGATGTCCGGCTGAACCATCGCGACCAAGGCGCCGTAGATGATGCCGAGCAGGCCCAAGACCATGAAGACATCCGCGTAGTAGGAAGCCGCCTCGGGAAAGAGCGGAATCACCCAGCGCATGAATCCGTAAGTTCCCATCTTCAGCATGACACCGGCCAGGATCACCGAGCCGGGAGTCGGCGCCTCAACGTGGGCGTCAGGCAGCCACGTGTGAACGGGGAACATGGGAACCTTGATCGCGAAGGCCAAAGCGAACGCCCAGAACAGAAGCGATTGCGGGCTGAGGAAGTCGCCCTCCACGAAGGGAATGCGCAACTTGTACAGATCGAGCAGCGAGGCGCTCATCGCACGGTAATCGGCGCCACCAACTTGGAACACCAACTGATCTTTCGTCAGCAGGATCAAGTAGATGATTCCGAGAAGCATGAGGACCGAACCCGCCATCGTGAAGATGAAGAACTTCACGGTTGCGTAAATGCGGCGAGGTCCGCCCCAGATCCCGATCATGAAGTACATCGGAACCAGCGAAAGTTCCCAGAACAGGTAGAAGAAGATCGCGTCCATCGCCAGGAAGGTTCCCAGCATCGCGGTTTGCAAAACGAAGAGCGCGGCGTGGAAACCTTTTACGCGGTCTTCGATCGCCGTCCACGAGCCCAGAATCACGATCGGGGTCAGGAACGTGGTCAGCATCACCAGCCACAGCGAAATCCCGTCGATTCCCAGGAAGTAGCTGACGTCGATCCGGTGGAGCCAAGGATACTGCTCAACGAACTGAAGCGCCGTGGTCGAAGGGTCGAACTGCGCGAACATCACCAAGCTCACCAAGAACTCGAGCAGGGCCAAACCGAAGGCCGCCGGACGAACCAGGTTCTTCGGTAGCGCCAGTACGATCAGCGCGAACAGGAGGGGTAGAAAAACGATTGTCGACAACATGATGTTAAATCCTTCCCGTCGCTCAGCCGGCCATCAAGAAGCCCAGTGCGACGATCACACCGAGGCTCAAGTACATGGCGTACTGTTGAATGTTTCCGTTCTGCAGCGAACGCACCAATCCGCCGGCGCCCTTCGTCAGGTCGGCCAAGAGATAGGTGGCTTTATCGATGATTTTAACGTCCACGCGGTACCACAGGACTTCCGAGCCCTTGATCGTCGGATTGATGATCGAAGCGTCGTAGATCTCGTCGACGTAGTACTTGTTGTAGATCACCTTATGCAGCTTCGACATGCTGTTCGCCAGACGCACGGGCGTCTCGGGCGAGCGGACGTAGAAGTGATAAGCGACGAAAGAAGAAACCGCCGCCAAGAACACGCTGATTCCCATCAACGTGAACTCTAAGGTCGCATCCACTGGAGCCATGTTCGGGATCGGTTTCACGACGCCCGCCAGCCAGTGTTCCAACCAGTGGTGCGGGTGACCGGGAAGGATCTCGCCCAGGACGTGGGGAATTCCCATGAATCCACCGACGGCCGACAGAATCGCCAGCGCGATCAGCGGGATCGTCATGACGGCCGGGCTTTCGTGGGGATGAATGTCCTTGGGAACGCGGCTCTTGCCCCAGAAGGTCAAAGCCATCAAGCGGGTCATGTAGAACGCCGTCAGGGTCGCGCCGATCGCGCCGAACACCCATAAAGCGGGATGTCCCAGCGGACTGTGGAACGACATCAAGAGCAGTTCATCCTTCGAGAAGAATCCGGCAAACGGCGGAAGTCCGATGATCGCGATCCAGCCGATGACGAAAGTCCAATGGGTGATGGGCAGATACTTCTTCAAACCACCCATTTTACGGATGTCTTGTTCTTCGTGCATGGCGTGGATCACGCTACCCGAACCCAAGAACATCAGCGCCTTGAAGAAGGCGTGGGTCATCAAGTGGAACATCCCTGCCCCGAAGGCGCCGACCCCGCACGCCAGGAACATATAACCCAGCTGCGAAACCGTTGAATAAGCGAGGACCTTTTTGATGTCGTTTTGCAGAAGACCGATCGTCGCCGCGAAGACCGCGGTCGCCGCACCGATGATCGCCACGATGAACAAGGTCTGCGGAGCCGTCAGGAACACGGCATTCAAACGCACGATCATATAGACGCCCGCGGTGACCATCGTCGCCGCGTGGATCAACGCCGAAACGGGCGTCGGACCCGCCATCGCGTCCGGCAGCCAGACGTAGAGCGGAATCTGCGCCGACTTACCGGTCGCGCCGATGAAAAGGAACAGCGTTCCCAGCGTGATCGGGTTGATCCAGCTGGTCATCGGATCGGCGGGCATCGCCGCGTTCAGTTCGTAGAAGTTCAGCGTACCGAACTCCATGAACAGGATGAACATCCCGATCAGGAAGGCCGCATCACCGACACGGTTGGCGATGAAGGCTTTCATTCCCGCCGCGGCTTTTTTGTCGTCCGTGAACCAGTAACCGATCAGCAGGTACGAGCAAAGCCCGACCCCTTCCCAGCCGACGAACATCACCGGCAGGCTCGTTCCCAGAACTAGGATCAACATATTGAACAAGAAAAGGTTCAAATACGCGAAGTATTTGGTCACGCCCGCGTCGTGGCTCATGTAGCCGACCGAGAACAAATGGATCAAAGAGCCCACGCCCGTGATGACCAGAATCATCAGCGCGCTGACCTGATCGACCATAAACTCGGCTTTGATATTCAGGGTGCCGACATGAATCCAATCGAACAGATTCAGTACGATCTGGCGCGCGCCCTCTTCGCGGCCCTGCAGCTCGACGAACAGCAGGATCGCGGCGATAAAGGGGATCGCGGCCGCGGCCGTCGCGATGGAGCCCGAAAGGATCGCGGTGGGTTTGCGGTAACGAAGTCCGTTGATCAGGAATCCGACCAGCGGCGTGAACAACAAGATGGACATCAAGACGTCGGTGTTCATGCCTTAACCTTTCAAGTGCTCGAAGTAGCGGATGTTAACTTCTTTGAAACGTTTGAAGATCGCGACCGCGAGGGCCAATCCGACCGCCGCTTCCGCCGCGGCGATGGTCATCACGAAGAAGACCATCACTTGCGCTTCCAAAAGTCCCAAATAGCGGCTGAACGCGATGAAGCTGATATTCACGGCGTTCAACATCAATTCGATCGACATCAACAGAACCAGAACGTTCCGGCGCAGGAGGACACCCGCCAAACCGCACGAGAACAGCAGCGCGGACAAAACCAAGTAGTGGCCCAGTCCGATATCAAGGAAGAGATTACTTGCGGACATGCGTGCCTCCTTTGCTGCGCGCGAGCGCGACCGCGCCGACCGCGATCACCAGCAGCAAGACGCCCAGGGCTTCGAAACCGAAGATGTACTGCGTGAACAACAGCTGCCCCAGATCGCGAGTGGAATCGGCCAGCACCGGCAATTCACGCGGTGCTTGCGACTGCATGGTCAATGCGACCGCGCCCACCACAAGACCCGCAAAAGCGCCGACCGAGACCAGCTTCATCGCGCCGGTGAAGGCGCCACGGGTGAAAGCTCTCAGCTCTTGTTTCAAGTCGAAGAGCATCAGGACCATGACGAACAAAACCATCACGGCGCCCGCGTAGACGATCAGCTGAACCCCGGCCACGAAGTAAGCGCCCAGGGTTACGAAGATCGCCGCGATGCCGACCATCGACATGACCAGCGAAAGGGCCGAATAGATCGGATTCGAAAGCAGAATCACGCCCAGAGCCGCGCCCAGCGTGATCAAGGAAAGAAACCAAAAAATAAATACGTCGGGTGTCACTTCAAATCTCCCTTACCAGCCACGCGCGATCAGGATCACGACCGCCGTCAACATCGTGTTGAACAGCGCCCAGGGCAGCATTGTTTTCCAACCGAGATCCATCAGTTGGTCGTAGCGGAAACGCGGCAACGTCCAGCGCACGTGGATAAAGATCCACAAGAAGACGGCCACTTTCGCGAAGAAAACTCCGACGTGCACGAGCGCCGTCACGACACTCGCCGCGCCCGCGGTCCCCATCACTCCCAGGAAGAAGTTGTAGACCTCATCCGGGCTCACGTAGGGAATCTGGTAACCGCCGAAGAAGAACGTCGCCATCAGGCCCGAAGCGACCAGCATGTGCCCGTACTCGCCGATGAAGAACATCAGCATCTTGAAACCGCCGTATTCCGTATGGAATCCGGCGACCAGCTCGGCCTCGCCCTCGGGCAAGTCGAAGGGAATCCGGTTCGACTCGGCGAAGGTCGCCGAGAAAAACAGAATCGCCGCGAGCGGTTGATAGAAAATCCCCCAGTTCGGCAGCAGATTCGATTCAATCGTATGACCGAAAGCCACGAAGGACAGCGGCCCGATCTGTTGGTTCACCATGTCGGTCAAGTTGAAGGAGCCGTAGGTCAGGATCATGCCGACGATCGACAAGCCCAACGCGAGTTCGTACGAGATGATCTGCGATGACCCGCGAAGCGCGCCGAGCATCGCGTATTTGTTGGCCGAGCCCCAGCCCGCCATCAGGATCGTGTACGCCGCGAGCGACGAAACACCCAGGATGTAGACGATGCCGACATTCACGTCGAAACCTTGCATCGCGATCGTGTAGGGTCCCCAAGTCGATCCGAACGCCTCGAAAGCTTCGAACTGCATGGGCGTTCCCAGCGGCAGCGCGCAGAACGCGAGCGTCGCGGGAATCAAAGCCGAAACGGGGGCCGCGTAGTAAAGCAGCGCGACGCCTTTTTTCGGAACGAAGTTTTCTTTGAAAAGGAACTTCACGGCATCCGCCAGAAGCTGCACCAGCCCCAAAGGTCCGACACGGTTCGGGCCTAGACGGTTTTGAATGAACGCCGAACCCCGGCGCTCCAGCCAGACGAGAATCGGCACCGCCTGAACCATGATCAGGAAGATGACGATCAGTTTGACCGCATTAATGACGATTTCGACGATGTCCTGACCCATGGATTATTCCCACTCCAGCGCTTTGGATTTGATCTCCCAGAACAGACCGAAGACGAAAATGGCCACGAAGATCGCCATCGCCACGAAGCTGTAAAGGCCCAACGAGCTTCCGATGAAATCACGGAAGGTCAGAGCCCAGGGGTACATGAAGATGATTTCAATATCGAAAATGATGAAAAGGATCGCGGTCAGATAGAACTTCACCGAAAGCTTCGAGTCCTTCTTTTCTTGGACCGGAATTCCGCACTCGTAAGATTCGAACTTCACCGGGTCGGCCGACGCGGGTCCGCCAAGTTTAGCTGCAAGCCAAAGGAGAAAGACACCGAAAATCATGATGAAGATCGCAAGAAAGATGACACCGCCCAAAGGCACGGTAACCCCCCAAGTTGGATTGACGACGCGGACTGCGAAACGCCACAAGCATAGCCAGAAGACTTGGGTTTTCCAAGAGATTACGGCAGAATAAGCGGATGCCTTTTTCGACCCTGCAGCCCCACTTCGAACGAATTTTGGAGCGTGAGTGGAGCCGGGGAAAAACCCAACTCCAAATTTCAGGCACGACTTCGGCGACCTTGATGGGAATGCTTCTTTCGCAAGCAGACTCGCCCGATTTTCAGGCGGCGCCACACCTGGTCATCGTCCCTTCCGACAGCGAAGCGACGCAATTGGCGCAAGGAATCAAGTTCTTCTCGCCCGCACGCGAAGCCTACATCTTGGGCTCGTTCGACGTCTCACCCTACTCCGGGTTGTATCCGAAACGTGAAACTCTTGCGAATCGGTCCCGGTTTTTATTCAAGGCTCAACACGCCAAACCCGGCGAGATCTTCATCGCAACGCTGGAAGGTCTGTTGCAGAAGACCGTGCCCGCGCAAATTTTTAAACGTCACTGCTTCCGCTTTCGTAAAGGCGACTCGATTCCCGAAGGC
The DNA here is from genome assembly GCA_019637875.1 of Pseudobdellovibrionaceae bacterium. Classification (NCBI taxonomy): domain Bacteria; kingdom Pseudomonadati; phylum Bdellovibrionota; class Bdellovibrionia; order Bdellovibrionales; family Pseudobdellovibrionaceae; species Pseudobdellovibrionaceae bacterium. The sequence goes on from JAHBUW010000002.1 coordinate 407,347, forward strand.
TTCACGCAGATTCTGCACAAGCTCGGTTATCTGCCGTCACCGATGGTGGAAGACATCGGGAATTTTTCCGCACGCGGCGGAATCATGGATCTGTATTCACCCGCGCACGAATTGCCCGTACGTATGGAGCTCTTCGGTGACGAGATCGAATCCTTGCGCTTTTTCGATCCCGAAGGGCAACGCTCTAGCCAAGACATCAACGCCTTCGATCTGATCCCCGCGCGCGAGATCATGTGGGACGACTCGCGAATGGATGCCTTGGTCCAAGGATTCCGCGAAAGCGTCCAGGGCCGCGAGATCGATCAAATCGAGTACGAGGAAAATCTGCGCGCGCTTTCGCGTGAAGCGGACTTCAACGGCATCGATTTTTTGGTTCCCCTCTTCCACGGAAAATTGGAATCTCCGCTGGAGCACTTCGCCGGCGGCATGAACGTCTGGCTTCTGGATCAGCTCGAGATCGCGCGACGCGCGGATCTTCTATGGGAAGACATCAAGAACGACTATGCGACCTCAGAGAAGAATCTGATTCGCCTGGCGCCCGAACTTTATTGGAGTAAATGGGACGAACTCGAATGGCTCGAGGCTCACCGGATGTCGATGAACGGCATCCAAACGCAGGATCTGACCTCAACCGGGCCGAAAGCCGATCAAGCCCATATCGAATACCCGACGATGGGTATTGGCGAGCTGGCTCAGCCGCTTTCAGCGCAGAAAGCCGGAAGCCAAGCCAGGAGCGACATTCTACAACGAAAGTTCACGCAGTGGCGCGCCGACGGCTACGTCATTTTCGTTTCGGTCCGCAATCAAGCACAGGCGGAGCGACTGCGCGTGATGCTGAATACGGACGTTTGGAAATCCGAGATCGTCGCCGAAAATGCCGCCGACTGGGGCGCTTGGCACGAACAACAGCAAAACGATCCGAAACTTCTGCATTTCATTCCGCGACTTGCGCCGGAATCGCAGCGTATTCCCGACGACAAAGTCATCGTCATTCGCGACGAAGATCTGCTCGGTAAAAAAACGCGGATGCGCTCCACCAGCGCCCAGCAGGATTTCACCGACGCCGCAAAACGCCTCAACTTCGGGGACCTCAAACCCGGCGACGCGATCGTGCACATTCAGCATGGCATCGGGATCTATGACGGCCTGAAGGTGATGTCGATCGGCGGTGCCGACAGCGAGTTCATCCAGATCTCGTACAAAGACAAAGATAAGCTCTACCTGCCGGTTTACCGCGTGGGTCAGCTGCAGAAGTTCTCGGGCCATGCCGCAAACGTCGCGCTGGATCGTTTGGGCACCGGCACGTTCGAAAAGACCAAAGGGAAAGTTAAAAACGCGCTTCGCGATTTGGCGCTGGATCTTTTGAAGCTCTATGCCGAACGCAACCAAACGCAACGGCCGCCTTTCCCGCTGAACAATCAGGACTTCCAGGCGTTCGAAACCGCATTCCCCTACGAAGAGACGAACGATCAGCTGCGCGCCATTGGCGACATCGTCGACGACTTCGAGGGCACGAAGCCGATGGATCGTTTGATCTGCGGTGACGTCGGCTTCGGAAAAACCGAAGTCGCCATGCGTGCGGCGTTCATCGCGGCGAACGCGGGACTTCAGGTCGCGGTGCTCGCGCCCACCACCGTTTTGACTTTCCAGCACTTTGAAACCTTCAAGAAACGTTTCAAGGATTGGCCCCTGCAGATCCGCGCGCTGAACCGCTTCGTACCCACCAGCGAAGCCAAAAAGACCCTGACCGACTTAAAAGAAGGTCGCGTCGACATTTTGATCGGCACGCACCGGCTGCTTTCAAAAGACGTGGAATTCAAACGTTTGGGTCTACTTGTCGTCGACGAAGAACAAAAATTCGGCGTCGCCCACAAAGAAAAGATCCGCAAAATGAAACTCAACGTCGACACCATCGCGATGTCGGCGACCCCTATCCCGCGCACCCTCAATATGAGCCTGGCGGGCATTCGCGATCTCAGCCTGATCAACACCGCGCCCGTCGACCGGCTGCCCACGCGGACCTTCATCACGAAGTGGGACCGCGAAACGATACGTAAGGCCATCTATTCGGAAGTGCAGCGCGGAGGCCAGGTTTACTTCATCCACAACCGCGTGCAGTCGATTTACCAAGTGGTCGACGAACTGCGCGAGCTGATTCCCGATCTGCGCATCAAGGTCGGCCACGGACAAATGGAAGAGCACGAGCTGGAAAAAACCATGGTCGCGTTCTTCAATCACGAGATCGACGTACTCGTCTGCACCACGATCGTGGAGTCGGGAATGGACGTTCCCCGCGCGAACACGATGTTCATCGATCAAGCGCATACGCTGGGCCTGAGTCAGCTGTATCAGCTACGGGGACGGGTGGGCCGTTCCAAACAACGCGCCTACTGTTATCTGCTGCTGCCGAAAAGCCGCGTGCTGGACAAAACCGCGCAAGAGCGCTTGAAGGTCATCCAGGAAAACTCCGCGCTCGGTAGCGGAATCCGGATCGCGCAGTACGATCTCGAGCTACGTGGCGCCGGGAATATCTTGGGCGAAGAGCAGTCCGGCCACATCGATTCCGTGGGCTACGAGCTTTACATGGATCTGTTGAACGAAGCCGTCAGCGAGGCGCGAGGCGAGAAAATCGACCGGGACAACATCGATCCCGAAATCAATCTGCGGATCCCCGCGATGATCCCGGAATCTTACATCGGCGATATCCGTATCCGCCTTTCGTATTATAAAGCGCTGTCTGAAATCAAAAACGCGGACGAGCTCGACGCCATCGAAGCCGAGTTGAAAGATCAGTTCGGCGCGCTGCCCGAACCCACGGTGAATTTGATGGGCTTGATGCTGATTCGCGCGAAATGCCGCGAGTTGGGAATCCGCGATCTCTCGGCCGGACCGAAAAATCTGTCGCTGCTTTTCTCGGAGCGCACGCTGGTGAAGCCCGAAGTCGTCATCAAACTCGCGATGAAAGAAAACAAGAAGTACGCCGTGACGCCGGATAATCGTCTGAACATCCGGATGAATGAAATCACTTGGCCCAGAGCTTACGAAGAACTCGTGCAGCTCGAGAAGCTCGCGACTTGACGGTCAGTATTCCAGGCGCAGGCCGACGCCCCAATTGAAGTCGCTCGCGAAGACGGGATCCGCGCTATCCGCCGTATCCCCGTATTGTTGAACAAAAACATCGATGTAGGTGTTATTCAAACCGCTGACGTTCAGCGATTCCAGAGCGGCGGCCGGATCCAACCAATTCAGCTGGATCAACATTCCCGCCCCGAAACCAAAAGCGAAAGCCGTCGTGCGGTTGAAGCTCAAAGTCGCGCCCGTTTCGTGGATGCCCCACATCTGCATCTGGGTCGCCACGTAAGGAACGATGTAGGGCTCTTTGAAAAGCGTCTCGAGATAGGCCGCGAATCTCACACCGTACTTTTCCACATCGAGATTGATGTTCTCGCCGGTGCGATTGCTTTTCAGTCCGCCCTTTCCGTAGAAGGGCGCAATTTCCAATCCCAGGAACGGCATATTGAATTTGTAGCCCAACGAAATTCCGACAAGCGGAATATCCTCTTGGTTGTAGACGCCTTTGTAAGACGCATCCACGGTCGTCGGATCCGCCACGACGGGTGAGAAGTATCCCGTCGGCGCGAAGTTTTCATATTGGACGTTGGCGGTGAACTGATGCCGGGGCCGGCGATCGCGATAAGGCACCGACACTTCAATCGGATAATCGATTTGGATCTTCCCATCCGAAGGTGCGTTCGGATCGGCCGCGTTCGTGGCGGCATTCCCCCACATCGGCGCGCAAATCAAGATGGCGAGCAGTATCCCTCGAAGGTCCATTTTCAGTCTTGGTTTCCTTTTCCTGGAAGCAGTTTCCAGGGAAGTCGTTAAGCTTATCCTTATGACCGATGATACACGCTCATGCCGACGCCGACTCGCTCGCGCGTTAATTCTGGTCCTCGCGCTGGTCGCGGGCGGCAGCGGCATGTCTTCGGTCCAGGCCCAAACGCCGGAGGCCCCGGCGAAAGACGAGCCACAGGCGAGCCAACGAGCCGCTGAGTCCTCCCTCGAGGACCTCAAACCCAAGCTCGGCCAATTCTTCATCTTCGGCCTACCGGGCCCGGATCTAAGCGAAGCCACACGCAAACACATTCTGGAAACCCGCGCGACCGCATTCATTCTGTTCCGCCGCAATCTGAAATCGAACAAACAGGTCACCGAACTCACGCGCGGTTTGCACAAACTCAGCGAGGAGATCAACGGCCAACCGGCCTTGATCGGCCTTGATCAAGAGGGCGGGCGCGTGATCCGCATCCCCTTCGAGCCGCCGCTTCCCAGCGCGTACGCGTTGGGGCAAACACGCGATCCCGAAACGATCGAAACCATCAGCTTCCAAGTCGGCCGGGCCCTCCGTCAGCTCGGCTTCAACGTGAATTTCGCACCCGTCTTAGATCTCGGCACCGACACGCAGTACTCGTTCTTAGGTCAGCGCGCGTTTTCCAACGACCCTGTGTGGGCTTCGGATTTCGGCGTCGCCTACGCTCGCGGGCACGTTCGCGCGCGCGTTCTGCCCGTCGCCAAACACTTCCCCGGCATCGGTCCCATTCCCAACGATCCCCATTTGAGCCTGGTGCGCCGGCCGGTTTCGATGGAAGAGCTCCGTACGCGCGACCTCGTCCCCTTCGAAAACTTCGCGCGGATCGCCGACAGCGGCATCATGATCTCGCACTTGATCTACCCGAAGATCGATCCGCATTTACCCGGAACATTTTCGAAAGCGATCGTCGAAGATCTGCTGCAAACTCAGCTGGAGTATAAAGGCCTCGTCGTCACCGACGATCTGATGATGGAAGGCGCGAAGGCCTCAAAGGATTTCGAGAACGATATCGTCAAAGCCTTCCAAGCCGGTGCGGACCTCTTGATGATCACATGGTCCGGCGCACGCCAGAAGCAGGCCGTAAACGCACTGGCGAAAGCGCTCCAGGACGGACGTATCAAGCGCGAGACGGTCATCGCGCGACTCGCGAAAATGGAAAGAATCCGCGCCAAAGTGAAGATGGATCGTGAGCCCTTCGCTTTGGATGACCGCCAGCTCCTCGTCTACAACTTCAAACCTTACGAAAAAGTGATCGACCAGGCCTTCCGTAAGTCACTCAGCGAGGCCGGCCGCGCTCTCATCTTCGCGCCGGCGGAAAAAATGCTCGTCCTGCGTGATCAAGCGCGGATTCTCGAAAGCTTGGCCCAACTGCGCGGACCCGCCACCGTTCGTCCGCCTGCGCAGATCCAGCAAGGAAACCTCGCGCAGATTCGAGCCCACCTGGAAGCCGCACCGGACGAATCAACTTGGGTTCTTTTCGTGCGTCACCGCGCGGAAGCCGAAATCGCGAATGCGATTCCCGTCAAACTCCGCAAACAGATTTTACTAGTGAATTTATGGCGCCCCGACGCGAAGGTCGGAGCGTTTCCGAATCAGGTGGGGCTTTTTATGTCCCATCCGAAGGCCAACCAGCTGTTGGCCGCATGGATTAACGAGCGGGTGCTGCAATCTCGAGTTCAGCCTTCAGACGGCCGATCTCGTTTTGGACAACTTCCCAGTCGCCTTCTTCGAGAGTTTCCGTCATCAGACGTGTCTCGAGCTGTTTCAATTGATCCTGGTCCGCTTTCACGTTGACCTGGTCAGACGTCACCGCGTTTTCCGCGAGGACGCTCACGCCACGATCCGAAATCTGGCAGTAACCCCAGCTGATCGCGTAGCGACCGGTGTCCCCGTTCGCCAGACGATACGTCAGAGTTCCCGGCTTCAGCGTCGTCATCAGGGGCGAGTGACCCGGCAAGATATTCAGTTCGCCACGCTCTGCGGGCAAAGTGATCTCGGCCAAGTCTTGATCGACCACGATCTTCGCTTCGGGTGTCACGAAATCGAGTTTAAACATTCAAATCACCTTTACTTGATGCACTTCAAACCGGGCCCGCCACGCGCGAGCCCGTTCGATTACATCAGTTTCTTCGCCTTTTCGACTGCTTCTTCGATGGTACCGACCATGTAGAAAGCCTGTTCGGGCAAAGCATCATGTTTACCGTCGAGGATTTCCTGGAAGCCCTTCACGGTGTCTTTGATGTCGACGTAGCGACCTTCCAGACCGGTGAACTGTTGAGCGACGAAGAAAGGCTGCGACAGGAAGCGCTGGATTTTACGAGCGCGCGAAACGACCTTTTTATCTTCTTCCGACAATTCATCCATACCGAGGATCGCGATGATGTCTTGCAATTCACGGTTACGCTGAAGAACGTTCTGAACCGCGCGAGCGCACGAGTAGTGAGCCTCACCGACGATCGCCGCGTCCAAGATCCGCGAAGTCGAAGTCAGGGGGTGAACGGCCGGGAAGATCGCCATCGCGGCGATATCACGATCCAAGTTCGTCGTTGCATCCAAGTGCGTGAACGTCGTTGCCGGAGCGGGATCCGTATAGTCATCCGCGGGAACGTAAACGGCCTGAACCGAAGTCACCGAACCTTTTTTAGTCGACGTGATACGCTCTTGCATCGCGCCCATCTCGGTCGCGAGAGTCGGCTGGTAACCGACGGCCGAGGGAATACGACCCAGCAGGGCCGAAACTTCCGCGCCCGCTTGAGTAAAGCGGAAGATGTTGTCGACGAAGAACAGAACGTCTTGGTTCTTCACGTCACGGAAGTATTCCGCAACGGTCAGACCGGTCAGAGCGACGCGCGCACGTGCACCGGGCGGCTCGTTCATCTGTCCGAACACCAGCGCGGTTTTCGCGATGACGCCCGATTCTTTCATCTCTACCCAGAGATCGTTTCCTTCACGAGTACGCTCGCCGACGCCGGCGAAGACCGAGTAACCACCGTGCTCAGTCGCGATGTTACGGATCAGCTCCTGAATGAGAACCGTCTTACCGACACCCGCACCACCAAAGAGACCGATCTTTCCACCCTTCATGTAAGGCGCGAGAAGATCGACGACCTTGATACCAGTCATCAGCATTTCTGCTTTTGTCGACTGATCTTCGAATTTTGGTGCCGTACGGTGAATTTCCCAGTGAGTTTTTGCGTTCACCGGACCAGCTTCATCGATAGGATCGCCGATAACGTTGACGATACGGCCGAGAACTTCGTTTCCAACTGGAGTTTGGATCATCTTTCCAGTGTTCGTAACTTTTTGTCCGCGAACGAGACCGTCTGTCGAGTCCATCGCGATCGTACGACAAGCGCGGTCACCCAAGTGCTGAGCGACTTCTAGTACGAGGTTACCTTCTTTGTCGTCGATGGCCTTGTTTGTAAGGCGCAAAGCTGTGTTGATCGCGGGAAGTTCTCCCGTTGGGAACTCAACGTCGACAACTGGGCCCATGACCTGGCTGACAATACCTGTTTCCATGCTCTCTCCAATTCCTTAACCTTGGGTTTTACCCTTAGGCCTTCAAAGCTTCCGCACCGCTCGTGATCTCGATCAGTTCTGTCGTGATCGCTGCCTGGCGGGCCTTGTTATAAGTCAAAGTTAATGTACGAATCATTTCGCCGGCGTTTTTCGTCGCGTTTTCCATCGACGTCATACGGGCACCGTGTTCCGCGGCAACAGATTCCGACAAACAGCGATAAACTTGAATGTCGAAATGTTTGAGAATCAACTGCTCGATCATGTCGGCCGGAGCCGGTTCAAAGATCAATTCCGCTGGGAATCCGCCCGTGCCTTTGTTCAGCGTCGCAGATTTTTCGATATCCACCGGAAGCAGTGTTTCGCAAACAACAGTTTGTTGAATAGCTGACTTGAATTCATTGTAGACGAAACGAACTTCGTCGTACTCGCCAGACTTGTACATATCGACAACACGCTTCGAAATTCCAGCGGCCATCGAATACGAAATGTCTTTTGCGAGGTTCAGGATCGAATCCACAGGCTGGTATCCACGGCGACGGATATAATCCGAGCCCTTGCGGCCGATCATGATGACGTCGATTTTTTCGTACTTCGACGAATTGTCTTTCAAATAGCGCTCTGTGAACTTCGACACGTTCGTGTTGAAAGCTCCGCAAAGACCGCGATCGCTAGTGACAACGACCAAGAGAACTTTGCGTGGGTTTTCTTTGCGCTCGAGCAAAGGATGAGAAACAGCCTGAGTCGTCGCGACGTCGGCAATTACGGTCATCAAAGACTGAGCGTAAGGGCGCATATTGACGATGCTGAGCTGGGCGCGGCGAAGTTTCGCCGCGG